>DATHEV010000444.1:0-3264 GCA_035318405.1 Iamia sp. | reverse complement strand
GCGGCCCATGGGGATGTGCACGAGGCGGCGCTGGCGCTTCTCCTCGTCGGAGAGGAACTTGGCCAGCAGCGGGGTCAGCACCGGCCCGGGGCACAGGGCGTTGACCCGGATGCCGGAGCGGCCGTAGATCACGGCCATCTCGCGGGTCATGGCCAGCACCGCCCCCTTCGAGGTGGTGTAGGCGAGCTGGGGCGTGGCCGCGCCGACGTGGGCCACGAAGCTGGCGACGTTGATGACCGAGCCGCCCCCGCTGGCCTCCATGGCCGGGATGCCGGCCCGGCAGCAGCGCCAGACGCCGGCCACGTTGATGTCCATCGTGGTCGCCCACGTGTCCTCGGACGTGTTGGTGACGCCGTCGTCGTCGGCCAGGCCGACGCCGGCGTTGTTGTAGAGGATGGTCAGGCCACCGAAGGCCTCGACGGTGGCAGTCACGGCGGCGTCGATCGATGCCCCGTCGGTGACGTCGGCGACGATCGAGATGGCGTCTCCGCCGGCCGCGGTGACGGCGGCGACGGTCTCCTCGCAGCCCTTCAGGTCCATGGCGGCGACCTTGGCCCCCTCGGCCGCGAACATCTCGCTGGCCACGCGGCCCATGCCCCCGGCGGCGCCCGTGATGAGCGCCACCTTGCCGTCCAACCGACCCATTCCTGCTCCCTCGCTCGACCTCTCCCCGTGCCGGGCGGCAGGAGGACCGGCCGTATGATGCCGCGTCCCCGCACGGGCGGAGGACACGAGCCGCCGGAGGCCCCGCCGCACATGTCCGACACCCACCTCCTCGTCGTCTCCGGAGCGCGCCGAGAGGCCGCCGAGGGGACGACCCGCGACGTGATCGCCCCGGCCACGGGCCAGCCGTTCGCCACCGTGGCCCAGGCCGGTCCGGCCGATGTCGAGCGGGCGGTTGCCGCCGCCTTCGGCGCCTTCGGCGACGGCCAGGGCGAGTGGCCCCGCACCAGCGCCACCGAGCGGGGCCGGGTCCTGGCCCGGGTGACGGCGCTGCTCCGCGAGCGGTCCGAGGAGATCGCCGAGCTCGAGGCCACCGGCGCCGGCCACCCCATCGGCGACGCCCGCTGGGAGGTCGAGGCGGCGGCCCGCACCTTCGAGTACTACGCCGGGTTCGCCAACAAGCAGCTGGGCGCGACCTACCCGGTGATGGACGGCGGCATCGCCCTGACCCTGCGCGAGCCGGTCGGCGTGTGCGCCCTCATCGTGCCGTGGAACTTCCCGCTGCTGATCGCGTCGTGGAAGGTCGCCCCGGCGCTCGCCTGCGGGAACCCGATCATCCTCAAGCCGGCCTCGCTGACGCCGCTCACCGCCCTGGTGCTGGGCGACATCCTGGTCGAGGCGGGCGTGCCGGCCGACGCCGTCCACGTCCTCGCCGGCCCCGGCGCGGCGCTGGGCGACCTCATCGTCGGCGACCCCCGCGTGGCCAAGGTCGGATTCACCGGCGAGACCGCCACCGGCGCCCACATCCTCAAGCAGTCGGCCGACACCATCACCCGGGTCAGCCTCGAGCTCGGAGGGAAGTCGGCGAGCGTGGTGTTCGCCGACGCCGACGTCGAGAAGGCGGCGGCGGCCACGCCCATGGCCGTGTTCGGCAACGCCGGCCAGGACTGCTGCGCCCGCAGCCGGATCCTCGTCGAGCGCTCGGCCTACGACACCTTCGTCGACGCCTTCGCCGCCGCCACCGAGAAGATCGTCGTGGGCGAGCCCCTCGACGACGCCACCGAGATGGGCCCGATGGTCAGCGCCGGCCAGCGCCAGGTCTCGCTCGACTACCTCGGCATCGGGGCCGGCGAGGGGGCCCGGCTCGTCACCGGCGGCGAGGTTCCCGACCGTCCCGGCTTCTACCTCTCCCCCGCCGTGGTCGCCGATGTCGACAACACCATGCGCATCGCCCGCGAGGAGATCTTCGGCCCGGTCGCCTCGGTCATCCCCTTCGACGACGAGGACGAGGCCATCCGCATCGCCAACGACAGCGACTACGGCCTGTCCGGCTCGCTGTGGACGGGCTCGTCGACCCGGGCCATCCGGGTGGCCAAGCGGTTGCGCACCGGCTCCCTCTCGGTCAACACCCACTCGTCGGTGCGGGTCGAGACGCCCTTCGGCGGGATGAAGCAGAGCGGCCTCGGCCGCGAGCTCGGCCCCGCCGCCATGGACCTCTACTCCGAGTCCCGCACCGTCTACTTCGCCGAGGACTGATCGATCGCGCCGATCAGTCGAGGTCGGCGGGGGGCCAGGTGGGGTCGAGCTGGCGGAGGAAGAGGGCGCAGCGCTCGGCCTCGTCGTCCTCGCCGATGCGGGTGGCGGCCTGCTCGAGGCCGTGGAGGGCCCGCAGGAAGCCCCGGTTGGTGGGGTGCTCCCAGCGCACGTAGCCGGTGCCCCGCCAGCCGTTCTGCCGCAGCGTGTCGAGGCCCCGGTGGTAGCCGACCCGGAAGGCGGCGTAGGCCTCGACGTCGTCCCGACCCAGCTGGCCCAGCCGGGCCCAGCCGTCGAGGAACCGCGGGAAGCGGGCCACCACGGCGGCGACGGCCGTGCGCCGGTCGTCGGGGCCGGTGGGCTGGCCCTCGAGGGCGGCGGCCAGGGCGGCACGGGCCTCGTCGGGCTCGGGGGCCAGGACGGTCTCGGGCGGTCCCGACGGGCTGAGGGAGATCGACTGGTCGCTCATCGCCATCGACCCTACGACCGGGGACGCGGAAGAGGGCGGGCCCGTGGGCCCGCCCTCTCCGGAGGTCTTCAGCTGGGTGAGCTGATCAGCCGGAGATCGAGTCGCCGACGGTCGAGAACTTGTCGGCGCCGCTCTTGCCGAGGAAGGTCACGGCAACGATGCAGACGACGGCGATCAGGGCCACGAGCAGCGCGTACTCGACGAGCGAGGCGCCCTTCTCGGTGTCGCCGAAGCGAGCCCGGACATAGCTGGTGACGAAATCCCACTGGGTGCTGAGCATCGGGGTGTTCTCCTGTGTGTGGTGTGCGCCACCCCGGACCCCGGGAGCGCTGTGACGGTGTGTCCCCACTCCTTCGGCCGTCTCACGACCACCGTGATGGGCCGTTCGACTCATTCCGGTCACGGACCGTGATCCGGTCCGCACACGCCTCCGGACGCGGAAGAGGGCGGGCCCGTGGGCCCGCCCTCTCCGAAGGTCTTCAGCTGGGTGAGCTGATCAGCCGGAGATCGAGTCGCCGACGGTCGAGAACTTGTCGGCGCCGCTCTTGCCGAGGAAGGTCACGGCAACGATGCAGACGACGGCGATCAGGGCCACGAGC
>DATHEV010000443.1:0-3118 GCA_035318405.1 Iamia sp. | reverse complement strand
AGCTGCGTGCACAGATCGGTGATGGTCCAGCCCTCACCATCGATCGTCACCCGGGGCGCCAGGAAGGGCCGGAAGGATTCCTCGGCGCAGGTGACGTCGATGTCGGCCGCCAGCTCGATCCGGTCGACGGCCGGGTCCTGGACCGCCGTCTGCAGCTCCGAGGCCGTGGCCACCGTGGCCGTCACCGCCCCTGCCGCACCGGCTCCGCCGACGGTGAGCGCCGCCGCCACCAACCCGAGCACGATCGTTCGCCCCGCCATGGAACGCCTCATCGTCGCCCCCTTCCCCCGGGTGTCCGTGTCAGACGTCCCAGGTGGGGCGGGACCGTAGCAACGAGGTCAGATCGCCCTGGCTCTTGACGCGGGCGGCGGCGATCTGGCGATCGGTCTCGGCCGCGTAGTCCGGCGCCTCGACGGCCCGGAACACGCCGATGGGCGTGGGCTCGTGGGGGCCGGTGGCGAGCCGGCTCAGCATGAAGGCGAGACCCGGGTCCTGGCGGGCCTCGTCGTGGACCAGCAGGGCGTCCTCGCCGACCTCGGCCACGTCGACGATGCGGGCGCCGGCCTGGCCGTCGAGCACCACGCCCCGCTCGGCGTCGGCGCCGAAGCGGATGGGCTCGCCGTCGCGGAGCGGGATCAGCATCGACTCGCGGTTGGCCCGGGCGGTGATGGCGCTGAAGGCCCCGTCGTTGAAGACGTTGCAGTTCTGGTACACCTCGACGAGCGCCGCGCCTTGGTGGTCGTGGGCCCGCTTGATGGTCTCCATCATGTGGGCCCGGTCCATGTCGTGGGTGCGGGCCACGAAGGTGGCCTCGGCCCCGAGCGCCAGGCTGACCGGGTTGAAGGGGGCGTCGAGGCTGCCGAAGGGGGTCGACTTGGTGACCTTCCCCCGCTCGCTGGTGGGCGAGTACTGGCCCTTGGTCAGCCCGTAGATCTGGTTGTTGAACAGCAGGATCGTGATGTTGACGTTGCGGCGCAGGGCGTGGATCAGGTGGTTGCCACCGATCGACAGGGCGTCGCCGTCGCCGGTGACGACCCACACGTCGAGGTCGGGGCGGGCCATGGCCAGCCCGGTGGCGAAGGCCGGCGCCCGGCCGTGGATCGTGTGCATCCCGTAGGTGTCCATGTAGTACGGGAAGCGGGCGGCGCAGCCGATGCCCGACAGGAAGACGGTGTCCTCCCGCGTCACGCCCAACGTGGGCATCAGCATCTGGACGGCCTTGAGGATCGAGTAGTCGCCACAGCCCGGGCACCAGCGGGGCTCCTGGTCGCTCGACCAGTCCTTGGCGGTGGTGGGCGGGATCTCGACGGGCGTGTCGATGGTCGTCATGTGCCCGCTCCTGCGTCGTGGGGGTTCGATTCGGTCAGCGCATGCGGGCCAACGACCATCGGCTTCGGCGAGAGGGCGCCGTGCCTTCTGGTTCGCTCACCTCGTTCGCTCACTGTCCCAGCTCCTTGGCGATGGCGGCCTCGATCTCGGCCGCGGTGAACGGGACGCCCTTGACCTTGGTGACCGAGCGGGCGTCGACCAGGTACTCGGCCCGGATGAGCCGGCTGAGCTGGCCCAGGTTCATCTCCGGGACCACGACGTGACGGTGGCGGGCCAGCAGCGGCCCGAGGTCGGGGGGGAAGGGGTTCAGGTGGGTGATGTGGGCGTGGGCGACCTTCATGCCCCGGGCCCGGCAGCGGTTGACCCCACCGTCGATGGCGCCCCACGTGGAGCCCCAGCCCAGGACCAGGAGGTCGGCGTCGTCGACGTCGCCGGTGACCGGCGTGGGCGGGATGTCGCGGGCGATGCCGGCCACCCGGGCGGCCCGCAGCTCGACCATGTGCTCGTGGTTGGCCGGCTCGTAGCTGATGTTGCCCGAGCCGTCCTCCTTCTCCAGCCCGCCGATGCGGTGCTCGAGCCCGGGCGTGCCGGGCACGGCCCACGGCCGGGCGAGCGTGTCGGGGTCGCGCAGGTAGGGCCAGAACAGCGCCTCGCCGTCGGGGCCCTCGTGGTTGGTCTCGGTGGCGAAGGGGACCGAGATGTCGGGCAGGGCGGCGACGTCGGGGAGTCGCCAGGGCTCGGAGCCGTTGGCCAGGTAGCCGTCGGACAGCAGGATCACCGGCGTGCGGTACTTGAGGGCGATGCGGGCCGCCTCGATGGCCACCGCGAAGCAGTCCGACGGGCTCTTGGCCGCCACGATCGGCACGGGCGACTCGCCGTGGCGTCCGTACATGGCCTGCATGAGGTCGGACGCCTCGGTCTTGGTGGGCAGCCCGGTGGAGGGTCCGCCCCGCTGGATGTCGATGACGAGCAACGGCAGCTCGAGGCTGATGGCCAGACCGAGGGCCTCGCCCTTGAGGGCCAGACCGGGGCCACTGGTGGTGGTGACGCCGAGGTGGCCACCGAAGGCGGCGCCGATGGCCGAGGAGATGCCGGCGATCTCGTCCTCGGCCTGGAGGGTGCGGATGCCGAACTCCTTGTGCCGACTCAGCTCGTGGAGGATGTCCGAGGCCGGGGTGATCGGGTAGCTGCCCAGGAAGATCGGCAGGCCGGACAGCTGGCTGGCGGCGATGAGCCCCCACGCCAGGGCCGAGTTGCCGGTGATGTTGGTGTAGGTGCCGGGGGTGAGCGACGCCGGCTTGATCCGGTACGGGTGGTCGAAGAGCTCGGCGGTCTCGCCGAAGGCGTGGCCGGCCCGGAGGGCAGCCAGGTTGGCGTCGCGGACGCTCTCCTTGGACGCGAACTTGGTCTGTGCCCACTCGATGGTGGGCTCGAGGGGCCGGGTGTACATCCACGACAGCAGGCCGAGGGCGAAGAAGTTCTTGGAGCGCTCGGCGTCGCGGGGCTTGACGCCGAGCGGCTGGACGGCGTCCTTGGTGAGGCTCGTCATCGGCACCTCGTAGACGGTGTAGCCGTCGAGGCTGCCGTCGCCGAGGGGGTCGGCCCGGTAGCCGGCCTTGGTGAGGTTGCGCTCGTCGAAGGCGTCGGTGTTGACGATGAGCGTGCCGCCGGGCTCGAGCCGGGCCAGCTCCTTGCGCAGGGCGGCCGGGTTCATGACGACGAGGACGTCGGGGCTGTCGCCCGGCGTGGTGATCTCGTGGTCGGAGATCTGGACCTGGAAGGCGCTGAC
>DATHEV010000442.1:0-2497 GCA_035318405.1 Iamia sp. | reverse complement strand
CGAGATGACGCCGAGGAGTGGCTCAACGACCTCTCCGAGGCCTCCGAGGAGGACGACTGGCCGGTCCACATCCCGTCGGTGCAGGAGATCGAGGACCAGGCCGACGAGAACGAGGACCAGGACGTCAGCGAGCAGTTCGAGACCGTCCGGGAGTACGCCGTCCGCGTCTTCCACGTCGGGATCATCTTCGTGATCGGGCCCTTCCTCGCCTTCTACCTCCTGGTCGACCTGCCCGACGTGCGCAAGCGGATCGAGGAGCTGATCCCGGACCGGTCGCGGGTCGAGGTCGACTTCATCGCCCACCGGCTCAACGCGGCCATCGGTGGGTTCTTCCGCGGCCAGCTGGCGGTGGCGTTCATCGTGGGCACGATGGCGTCGATCGGCCTCTGGATCATCGGGCTGCCGCTGTGGCTGGTCATCGGGATGATCGCCGGCCTCTTCAACATGATCCCGCTCATCGGGCCGTGGGTCGGCGCCGTGCCCGGGATCCTCGTCGCCCTCGCCACCAAGGACGTCAAGACGGCGGTGCTGGTCGCCGTGGTGATGGTCGTCGTCCAGCAGATCGACAACCACTTCATCACCCCGACGGTGATGCGCCGGGCCGTCCAGCTCCACCCGGCGGCAGTGATGATGGCCCTCCTCGCCTGGGGCACCATCGGCGGCTTCTTCGGCCTGCTGCTGGCCGTGCCGCTCACCGCGTCGCTCAAGATCGTGGGCGGCCACCTGTGGCGCAAGTGGGTGGTGGGCATCTCCATCCCGGGCCTCGACGAGCCCTACCCGGCGACCCTGGCGCCCGAGCCCGGCGAGATCGCCCACGAGGACGTGGACGACGACGACCTGCGGAAGATCGACGAGCTCGAGCACGAGGCCGCCACCCACCCGACGCCCGGCTGAGCCCGACCCGGGAAGCAGCGGGGCGACCAGGGGGTTGTCCCATCGGAGGCACCGCTACCATGCCGACCACACCGTGACCGGGCCACCGGTCGCCACGAGGAGCAGATCCCACCGATGAGCGTCACCGTCCGAGTCCCAACGACCCTCCGCACCCTCACGGGGGGCTCGGCCGAGGTGGCGGTCGACGGCAGCACCGTCGCCGAGGTCCTCGACGGCCTCGAGGGCGCCCACCCGGGCTTCAAGGAGCGCCTGCTCGACGATGGCGGCCAGCTGCGCCGGTTCGTGAACGTCTTCGTCGCCGACGACGACGTCCGCTTCCTCGACGGGCTGGCCACGCCCGTCCCCGACGGCGAGACCGTCGCCATCATCCCCGCCGTCGCCGGGGGCTGATCTCCGACCGCTCAGGAACTCCTGAGAGGGGTCGATGAGCAGCAGGTGACACGACCGACGCGATCGGGGAGCGGGGCGCGCCTCGCGTTGGCCCTCCTCGGGCCGGTCGTCCTGCTGCTCCTCCTGCGGGCGGCGCCCGGGATCGACCTCGCCGCGCCGGGGCCGTACCTCCACCTCGGCCTGGTGACGGCCATCGCCGGCTGTGCCCTCGGCGTCGCCGCCGTGGCCAGCGTGGCCGGGGCCCGGGCCGGCCAGCACGGGCCGGTGTGGCTGGCGGTCGGCTGTCTCGCCGTCGCCGCCCTGCTGATGGGCCACGGCCTGACCACCCCGGGCGTCCTGGGCCAGCCCGGCAACACGTGGGTCGGCCGGCTCCCGTACCTCGCCATCGTGGCCTTCGCCGCCGGCCTCGCCCTGGCCAGCCGGCCCCGCAACGCCCGCTCCGCCCGGCTCGCCACCGGCTACCCGCGGGCCGTGATGATCACGGCGACGGTCCTCGCCGGGGGGTTCGCGGCGGCCGTGGTGGCGGATCCCGCCGGGCTCGGGGGCGATCGGACCCTGCCCGGTGAGGACCTGGTGCGGTGGGTCGCCGTGGTGGTCGGCGGGGGCACCCTGCTGGCCCTGGCCACCCTCCACTGGCGGCGCTGGCGCCTCGGCCACGACCCGGTCCAGCACAGCCTGATGCTGGCCGCGGCCATGTCGCTGGCCGCCCTGATCTCGCTCCGCTTCGGCGAGAAGGGCCAGCTGTCGTGGTTCGACTACCACGGGTTCCTGCTCGCCGGCTTCGCCGGTGCGGTCTACGCCGTCGCCGTCCGGTACCGCCGGACCAAGGCCGTCGACTCGGTCCTGACCGCCACCTTCGACGACGACCCCATGGCCCAGATCGTCGACGGGTACCCCGAGGACCTCCGGGCCCTGGTCCGGGTCGTCGAGGCCAAGGACCGCTACACCCACGGCCACTCGCAGCGGACGGCCGCCTACGCCGTGCAGCTGGGGCTCCAGCTGGGCCTGGACGCCGACTCGCTGCGGGCCCTCGCCCGCGGCGCCTACCTCCACGACGTGGGCAAGATCGCCATCCCCGACGAGATCCTCAACAAGCCGGGACGGCTCACGGAGGAGGAGCGGCTGGTCATCCAGGACCACCCCCGCCTGGGCTACGAGATGGCATCGGCGGCGCCATCGCTCACCGAAGCGCTCCCCGTCATCCTCCACCACC
>DATHEV010000441.1:0-2017 GCA_035318405.1 Iamia sp. | reverse complement strand
GCCGGGTTCCTGCGCGACCGGACCGCCGGGCGCGGACCCGACTCGGCGATCGATGCCGTGGGCATGGAGGCCCACGGATCGGGCGCCGGGAAGCTGGCCCAAGCCCTCGTCGGGCTGCTCCCCGACGCCGTCGCCGAGCCGCTGATGGAGAAGGCCGGCATCGACCGCCTCGGCGCCCTGCTGGCATCGATCGACGTCGTGCGCCGCGGCGGCACCCTCTCGATCAGCGGTGTGTACGGCGGCGCCCAGGACCCGCTGCCCCTGCTCCAGATGTTCGACAAGCAGCTGACCGTCCGCATGGGCCAGGCCAACGTCAAGCGCTGGATCGACGACCTCCTCCCCCTCGTCGACGACGAGACCGACCCCCTCGGCACCCTCGACCTCACCACCCACCGCGTCCCGCTCG
The DNA here is from genome assembly GCA_035318405.1 of Iamia sp. Lineage (GTDB taxonomy): Bacteria > Actinomycetota > Acidimicrobiia > Acidimicrobiales > Iamiaceae > Iamia. The sequence continues at coordinate 1,611 of DATHEV010000441.1, read as the reverse complement.
ACCGAGCCCCCGAGATGTACGAGACCTTCCAGAAGAAGGACGACGGCGCCATCAAGGTCGTGCTCCAACCCTGAGCCCGGCGACGGCGCTGGCCCTGTGCTGGGATGGGCATCCCGCAGGAGGCACGGACATGGGTGAGGACGCCGCCACGACCGAGCTTGCGCTCCGCCGAGCGCGGCTGGCGATCGTCCAGGAGCACATGGACGCCGAGAACCGGCTCGACTTCGACGCCACCATGGCGACGTTCGACCACCCCCGCTACGAGCTGGTCGGCTCGGGGCAGGTGTTCGACGGGGAGGCGCAGGTCCGGCGCTACTACGACGGCTCCCGCGCCTCGTTCCCGGATCAGCGCAACGAGATCCACTCGATGCGCCACGCCGACGATGCCGTGATCGTCGAGTTCGACCTCCTCGGCACCCACCTCGGGTCCTTCGCCGGCCACGACCCGACGGGCCGGAGTTTCCGGTGCCGGATGGCGGCCGTGTTCGAGTTCGACGGCGATCGCATCACCTGTGAGCGGGTCTACTTCGACACCGCCACCATCTTCCGCCAGCTCGGGCTCCCTCTCAGCCGCTGACCGCCGCGCGCCGCCCGCCGCGGCGACGGCGACTCCCGGTCAGGAGAAGGCGGGGACCCAGAAGGCGACGGCGGCGAGGGTGTCGGGGCCGCACACGCCGTCCTCGGGCAGGAAGTCCGTCGTGGCCCCGGCGAGACGGCGCACGCCGTTGGCCCAGACCTGGAACTCCTTGACCCGGGCGGCGGTGCGGGCGCCGAAGTCGCCGTCGGTGTCGAGCGGCTTGCGATCGCCGAGCTGGGCCTTGGGCGTGATGATGTTGAGCAGCCCCTGGAGGAACTTGACGTCCCCGCCGTCGTCGCCCTTCTTGAGCTCCTTCCGGGTGGGGGGTCCGTCCGGTTCGACCGGTGCGCCCCCGCCGAGCAGGGCGTCGGCGCGGGCGACGATCCCGGGGATGGTGCCGAAGGCGGCCTCACCGGGACACTCCGTGGCCCTCACCTCGCGATGGCCGCGGAGGCGGGTGCTGGGCCACCAGGCGTGGCGGACGCCGTGGGCGAGGAGCTGGGCCACGGCCTCCTTCTGCTCCCGGGACGGCGCCGTCTGGGAGTAGACGCCCATGAGGACGATCCCGCGGCCCTTCGTGTTGTGGTCCTTGGTGTGGCTGCCCCGGCGGTCGATCGAGTGGCCCTCCCAGATGGTGCCGTCGGGGCTGATGGCGAAGGTGTAGGAGATGCCGGCCTTGAACCGCTCCTGGCCGACGCGCTCGAGGTCGAGGACGACCCCGGGGCCGTCTTTCGCCTTGCCGTCGCTGTGGTGGAGGAAGGCCCCATCGGTGGCCGGCAGGGACGCGGGACCGGCCCCGTTGGAGAACTTGGCGCCCCAGGCGGAGCGAGGGCGGATGGCGACCATGGCGGACCTCCGAGTGTGTGAGCCCGTGACCGCTCGCTGGACCGGCCGCCAGGCGTGGTGCGATGCGGGAGTCACGTCACGCTGGCGCACCCCCCGCGGGCGCACCCTACATCGTCTGTCACTGCCTGTCGCCGGTTGATTCGGTGGTGGCGGGTGAACTGTCTGTGTGGCCCTTGTCACAGGGGCTG
>DATHEV010000440.1:0-9354 GCA_035318405.1 Iamia sp. | reverse complement strand
CCAGGAGGGTCTTGCCCACGCCGGGCACGTCCTCCAGCAGGATGTGGCCGCCGGCGAGGAAGGCGCTGACAGCCACCCGCACGGCGTCGGGATCGCCGACGAAGACGGTGCCGATGGCGTCGAGCAGGTCGAGCACGTGGTCGCGCCGTCCCCCATCGCCCTTGGACAGCATCGTCCCCGACGTCCCGCCGAACCCCTCGCCGCTCATCCGACGATCTTGCCAGACCCCGTCGCCCCTCGACCGGTCGTTCCGTGTGCGGAGAACCACCGGACCGGTGGTTCTCCGCACACAGAACGGCTCGATCAGCCGGCGAGGAAGCTGAGCCTCACCATGCGCTCGGGGTTGTCGCCGTTCGTATCGACGAGGACGATGCTCTGCCAGGTGCCGAGGGCGGGCTCGCCGGCGAGGACCGGGACGGTGAGCGACGGGCTGACGATGGCGGGCAGGACGTGGTCGGCGCCGTGGCCGTGGGCCCCGTGGCTGTGCTGGTAGCGGTCGTCGCGGGGGAGCAGGTCGGTCAGCGTGGTCGCCAGGTCGGCGTCGCTGCCGGCGCCCGTCTCGATCAGCGCCAGCCCGGCGGTGGCGTGGGGGGCGAAGACGTTCACCAGCCCGTCACCTCGCCCCACGCAGAAGCGGGTCACCTCGACCGTGAGATCCGTGACCACCCGGTCGCCGTTGTGCACCCGCAGCTCGACGCTCTCCATGCCCCCGAAGGCTACGACGCCTCAGGTGCGGGTGGCGGCGGCGTAGGCGCGGAGGAGGGACCACCAGCCGTCGTCGCCGGTGATGAGGGCGCGGGTGGCGGGATCGTGGGCGTCGAGGTGGCGGTGCTCGACGATGACCGTGGTGAGGTCGTCGTCGACCTCGGCGAAGCGGACGTCGATGGTCGAGCCGGGGGCCCAGGTGACGCCGATGCGGCGGTGTGGCTCCCAGAGGGTGACCGTCGCATCGATCGCACCGAGGGGCGAGTCCGGCGGCCACCAGCCGGCCAGGCCGTCGGCGAACAGCGTGAACGAGGCCTCGGCGCCCAGCGGCACCGAGACCTCGACCCGCAGCAGATCCGAGGAGAGGCTCAGGCGCCCTGGTCCTGGGTCATCGAGCGCAGCATCCACGCCGTCTTCTCGTGGACCTCGAGCCGCTGGGTCAGCAGGTCGGCGGTGACCTGGTCGTTGGCCGCCTCGGCCGGGCCGAACACGCCGCGGGCGGTGCGGGCGACCTGCTCGTGACCGGCGACGAGCTCCTTCACCATGTCCTCGGCGGCGGGGACGCCGTCGGCCTCGGGGATCGAGGTGAGGGCGCCCAGCTGGGCGTAGCTGCCGGGGGCGTAGACACCGAGGGCTCGGATGCGCTCGGCGATGAGGTCGACCGCCGTCCACAGCTCGTTGTACTCCTCCTCGAACATGAGGTGGAGGGTGTTGAACATGGGCCCGGTGACGTTCCAGTGGAAGCCGTGGGTCTTGAGGTAGAGCGAGTAGGTGTCGGCCATGACCTTGCTCAGGCCCTCGGCGATCTCCTCGCGCTGGGCTTCGTCGATGCCGATGTCGATCTGCACGTGATCCTCCGTCTATCGGGCCGGGACCTCCCCGGACCCTCTCTTGTCCAACCCTGCCACCGGGCGCGATGTTCCTGCTCAGGGCTGGTCCTCGGCCAGCAGACAGGTGTCCAGGATGGCAGCATGCGGGCATGTCCGAACCCGCACCCGAAGCCGTCGTGGCTGCCCTCTGGGACGCCGTCTACGCCCGTGACTGGGACCGCATCGCGTCCCGGCTGGGCGCCGAGGCGATCTACTACGACGTGCCCACCGGGCCCAGCACCGCGGCGGTGGGCCCGAAGGCGATCGTCGGTCGGCTCCAGCTCGGGCTCGAGCCGCTGGCCCGCTACGAGCATCGCCAGGGCCGCGTGGCCACCGCCGGCGACGTGGTCATGCTCGAGCACGCCGAGACCTGGGGCTGGGAGACGGGCGAGGAGTGCACCCTCGCCTTCGCCACCGTGCACCGGGTCGAGGGCGACAAGGTCGTGCTCTGGAAGGACTACTGGAGCTACGACCACCTCCTCGACCACGCCCCCGAGTGGTGGAAGGAGCGTCTCTTCTCCGCCGACCTCTGGTGGCTGACCGATGTGACCGGGAGCGACGCGCTGTGAGGGCGGTGCAGGTGGGTCCCGAGGGCGGGGTGGTCATGGCCGACGTGCCCGAGCCCGACCCGGGACCGGGCCAGGTCCTGGTCGAGGTGGCCGGGGCGGGGCTGTGCCACTCCGACGTCGTGATCTCCATGGCCCCCGCCTTCTACGGCGGCGGTGGGTTCACCCTTGGACACGAGACCGGCGGTCGCATCGCCGGCTGGGGCCCGGGCGTCACCGGCCTCGAGGTCGGCCAGCCCGTCGTGGCCCACGCCGAGTGGGGGTGTGGGCGGTGCTCGACCTGTCGCCACGGCGACGAGCGGCTGTGCCCCGAGGTCGCCCCGACGATGGGCGCCGGGCTCGGCCTCGACGGCGGGATGGCCCGCTACCTGCTCGTGCCGGCCGCTCGCTACATCGTCCCGCTCACCGACCTCGACCCGGTCGACGCCGGCCCGCTCGACGACGCCGCCCTCACGCCGTACCACGCCATCCGTGCCGCGGCCGGCGAGCTCGGCGTCGGCGGAGCGGTCGCGGTGGTGATCGGTGCCGGCGGCGTCGGCCACATGGCCATCCAGATCCTGAAGGCCATCACCCCGGCCACGGTCGTGGTGGTCGAGCTCGACGAGGCCCGTCGCCGCTTCGCCCTCGACATCGGTGCCGATGTGGCCGTGCACCCCGACGACGACGTGAACGGCCAGGTCCGGGGTCTGCGCCGCGAAGGCGCCTCGGCCGTCTTCGACCTCGTCGGCAACGACGCCACCCTCGCCCTCTCGGCGTCGCTGGCGTCCCAGCGCGGGTGCGTGACCCTCGTCGGCACCGCCCTGGGGTCGTTCCAGTTCAACCTGCTGTCGCTCCCGTGGGAGTGCCGGCTCCACACCACCTACGCCGGCGAGCCGCGGGAGCTGGAGGAGGTCGTGGCCCTGGCCGAGGCCGGCCGGATCACCGTCCACGCCACCCACATCCCGTTGGAGGACGCCCCCGAGGCCATCGGCGCCCTCGACCGCGGCGACCACGGCGTGGGGCGCACCATCGCCGTGCCGTGAGCCGCCGGCCGCTCGCCCTCGCCGCCGCCCAGCCGGTCGTGACGGCCGGCGACCTGGAGGCGACCGTCGCCGCCCACGTCGCGGCGGTGCGGATGGCCGCGGCCCGCGTCGTCGTCTTCCCCGAGATGTCGCTGACGGGGTACGTGCTCGACGCCCCGTCGGTGGCCCTCGACGACCCCGCCCTCGAGCCCGTTGTCGACGCCTGCGCCGAGGCCGGCGCCCTGGCGCTGGTGGGCGCACCGGTGGCCGGACCCGACGGCCTCGACCTCAACGCCCTCCTGGCCGTCGACGCCGACGGGGTCACGATGGCCTACGCCAAGGTCTGGGTCGACGAGTCCGAGGCCGGCCGGTTCGCCGTCGGCGACGGACCGGTCGTGATCGACGTCGACGGCTGGCGCCTGGGCCTGGCCGTGTGCCGCGACACCCGGTTCCCCGAGCACGACGCCGCCACCGCCGCGCTCGGCATGGACGTCTACGTCGCCGGGGTCGTGCACCACGGCCACGAGCCCGACGTGGCCGGGGAGCGGGCCCGCCGGGTCGCCGCCGATCGCGGCGTCTGGGTCGCCACCGCCAGCTACGCCGGCCCCACCGGCGAGGGCTTCGACTCGACCGCGGGACGATCCGGCATCTGGTCGCCCTCCGGCGAGGCGATCGCGGGCGCCGGCCCCGCCCCCGGCGAGGTCGCCCGCGCCGTCCTCGCCCCCTGAGCCCCGTCGGTCCGCGCAGGTCGACCTTCCCGCGCGGTGGTGCGCCGCCGGCGAACCACCACCGCGCCAGAAGGTCGACCGGCGCGGTACGGACGCTCGGTACCGTCGTCCGGATGTCCGTCACCCCGCCGGCCGACTCGCCCATCGGGGTGCTGCGCGGGACGTTCCCTCGTCCCGGTCGGGTGACGTGGATCGGCCTGCGCCCCGCTCGTGACGCCCCGGTCGAGGTCGTCACCGACGCCGAGGCCGAGGTCGGCTCCGGGCTGCGCGGCGATCGCTGGACGCCGAGGCGGGGCGGGGCGGGCACCCGTCAGGTCACGCTCCTCCAGGCCGAGCACCTGCCGGTGGTCGCCGCGCTCGTCGGGCGGGACGAGCTCGATCCCGCCGTCCTGCGCCGCAACCTCGTGGTCGCGGGGATCAACCTCACCGCCCTCCAGGGCCAGCGGATCCAGGTCGGCGGCGCCGTCCTCGAGCTGACGGGGCCGTGCTCGCCGTGCTCGAAGATGGAGGTCGCCCTCGGTCCCGGTGGCTACAACGCCCTGCGCGGCCACGGCGGCTGGAACGCCCGTGTCCTCCGCTCCGGTTCCCTCGCGGTGGGCGACGAGGTGCGGCCGGAGACCTGATGGGGCGGGGGCGGCCGGGGTGTGCTGGGGTGGGCGCATGGCCCGCAACGTGCTCGGCACCGAGCTCCAGGACTGCAGTCGCGACCCGCTGACGGGCTTCTACCGGGATGGGTGCTGCAACACCGGTGGCGACGACATGGGCGTCCACACCGTGTGCGCCCGGGTCACGGCCGAGTTCCTGGAGTTCTCGGCCTCGGTCGGCAACGACCTGTCGACGCCGGCGCCGCAGCACGGGTTCGCCGGGCTGAAGCCGGGCGACCAGTGGTGTCTCTGCGCCCCCCGCTGGCAGGAGGCGCTGGAGGCCGGCGCCGCCCCGAAGGTGGTGCTGGAGGCGACGCATGTGGCCACCCTCGAGTGGGCCGACCTGGCCGACCTCCAGGCCCACGCCGTCCCGCCGACGGGCTAGATCTCGGCCTCGGTCTCGGCCAGGGCCGCCTGGATCTCGACGTGGCGCAGGAGGAAGGCCCGCTCGTCGAGTCGCTTCCGGCGCAGCCAGGTCGTGGCCTCCATGTTGCACTTGCTGGCGTTGCACGAGCCACAGGCCGGCACCACGTTGTCCACCGTGTAGCGGCCGCCCCGGGAGATGGGCAGGACGCAGTCGCGCTGGAGGGCGACGTCGGTCCTCGTGCAGTACGCACACCCGCCCCACGCCGTGCGGATGGCCTCCCACTGCACCGGCGTGAGGTCGTGATCCCGCGCCGCCATGCGGCGCTTCCGCTTCCGAGCCGCCCTCGCCCTCCGGCGCCCGTCGACGGCCACGCCCGCACCCTACGACCGACGGCGCGTGCGCTCGGAGATGCCGACGGTCAGCGGCGGAGGATGAGGTGCGAGTCGCCGAACTCGTGCCAGAGGTAGCCCTCGTCGATGGCGGCGGCGTACGACCGCTCCAGTAGCGGGCGCCCGCCGATGGCCTCCAGCATCAGGAGGTGCGACGCCTCGGGCTCGTGCCAGCCGGTCACGATCCCGTCGACGGCGGCCACCCCCCGCTCGGGCGTGATGATGGCGTCGGCCCAGCCGTCGAACGGGACAACGACGCCGTCGGGGCCGACGGCCGACTCGAGGGCGCGCACGACCGTCGTCCCCACGGCGACCACCCGGCCACCGGCGGCCCGCGTCGAGGCCACCAGCCGGGCCGTCGCCGGCGGCACCACCGCTCGCTCGGGGTACGGCAGCTCGTCGGCCTCCAGCGAGGCCACGCCGGTGTGGAGGAGGAGCGGGGCCACGGCCACGCCCTTGGCCACCAGGCGGGTGATGACCTCGGTGCTGATCGGGCGGCCGGCGCTGGGCATCTCGGCCGATCCGGCCTCGGTGGCGTACACGGACTGGTAGGCCGAGACCGGCCACGCCCGCTCGACGTAGGAGTACCGGATGGGGCGCCCGTGAGCGGCGATCCACGCCCGCTCGGGGCCGGAGGTGGTGAGCGTCGCCACCCAGAGCCGACCGGCGCCGAAGGGCTCGTCGAGCCGCAGCGTGGCTCCGGCGGCGAGGGTGATGACCGGGCCCGGTGGGGCGCCGGTCCACCGCTCGGTGGTGCCGGCCACCGCTCGACGGACCTCGACGACCCAGCGGCCGTCGTCCTGGCGGGTCGACAGGTGGACGGCGAGGGCGGTGCCGGCCCCGTCCCGCCCGTCGAGGGCGGCCGGGAGCGTGCCGGAGGTGTTGACCACCACCAGGTCGCCCGGGTCGAGGAAGGTGGGCAGGAGGGAGAACGACGAGTGGACCACGTGGTCCTCGCCCCGGCGGGCGACCATCAGCCGCACGCCGTCGCGGGCGAGGCCGCGCGCCTCGGGTGGCTCGTGAGCCTCCAGCGCCGGCGGGAGGTGGAACGCCAGCCGGTCCGGAGCCGCCGGCCGGGACGAGGGCAGGAGCACGTCGGAGAGCCTCACGACGTCACCGCCCCGACCAGGTCGGTGGCGCGGTAGCGGCCGGACGGCGGGCGCTGCTCGGCCAGGAGCCGGACGGCGGGGGCCACCGATTCGGGCTCGGGGCGGTCGGAGATGTCCTCGCCGGGGAAGGCGTCCTGGTGCATGCGGGTGCGCATGTCGCCGGGGTCGAACCGGTAGACGGCGAGGTCGGGCTCCTCGGCCCCGAGGACGTGGGCGACCTGCTCGAAGGCGGCCTTGGAGGCGCCGTAGGCCCCCCAGCCCTCGTAGCCCTCGACGGCGGCGTCGGACGTGACGGCCACGACGACGCCCCCGGCCGCCCGCAGCGCCGGCAGTGCGTCCTGGACCAGGCCGACCTGGGCCACGACGTTGGTGCGCAGGGTGCGCTCGAGGTCGCCGAGGCGGACGTCCGCCAGGCGGGGGAGCGGGGTGGGGCCGAGCGTGCCGGCGCTGGCGACCAGCAGGTCGATGCGGTCGCCGGCCGCCGCGACCAGGGCGTGGCGGTGGGCGGGGTCGGCCACGTCGCCGACGACGGTCGTGATGTCGGCGCCGGTGGCCCGCAGCTCGGCGGCGAGGGCATCGAGGTCGGCGGCGGTGCGGGCGTCGACGACCACCGACCAACCGGCAGCGGTCAGGTCGTGGGCCACGGCCCGCCCGAGGCCGGCCGTGGCGCCGGTGACGACGGCGGTGCGTGCGGTCATGAGGGTCTCCTGGGTTCGGGTGCAGGACCCAGGATCCGATATCAACCTCACTTGAGGTCAAGGTCGCGTGACCGACGACCCCACACCCCGCAGGTCGACCTTCCCGCGCGGTGGTGGGTCACGGGCGGCGCCGGACCGCGCGGGAAGCGCTACCTGCGGGTCCGGCGGTCCAGCCGAACGTTCCGGCGCGGTGGCGGTTCGCTGGTGGTGCATGACCGCGCGGGAACGAAGGCGGGATCGTTCCGGCGCGGTGGTGGGTCACCGGCGGCGCCGGACCGCGCGGGAAGCGCTACCTGCGGGACGGATGACCGCCACTCAGGCCAGGAGGTCGTCGGGGGACTCGGCCGGCGGGGCGGTGACGGACCACCGGCCTCGGTCCTTCTCCAGCCGCCACCAGAGGCCGTCGTGTCCGAGCCGGAGCTGCCGGGAGCCGATGGTGATGCGGTCGTCGGTGACGACGACGCTGACGCCGGGGCCGACGACCTCGACCACCCGGCGCCGGGCCTCGGCCATGGTGGCGACCGGCGGCCGCCACGCACGCTGGTCGAGCAGGGCGAGGGCGGCGGTGCCCCCGTTCTCCCAGGCCTCGGCCCAGCGGGTGAGGTCGACGGGCCGGACCCGGGCGGCGTGGGCCAGGGCCGTGAACCGGGGGACGTCGTCGAGCAGCTCGGCGGCCCGGCGGGCCAGGTCGGCGTCGGGCTCGAGGTCGAGGCCGCTGGTGCCCTCGCCCCGCAGCTGGAGCCAGGCCCGATGGGCGGCGTCGGCGGCCAGGGAGTCGAGCCCGGCCGCGGTGAACGGTGCGCCCGGAGGTGGGTCCGTGGGCCACGGCGCCGGCTGGTGCTGGTGGGGGGGCACCGCCGGGGCGGGGGGTGGGTCGGGCAGTGCGTCCCGGGCCCGGGACCACACGTCACGAGCCACCGCGCCCGGGTCGTCGGGCCACACCGTGGGGTCGGCGTCGTCGATCGGCTCGCCCGCGGTCGCGCCCCGCCGCTCGGCGCGGACGGCGGCCAGGAGGTCGTCGCGCTCGCGGCCCCGCAGGAGGAAGAGGGCGAAGGGGTCGTCGTCGAGCACGTCGGCCACGAGGTAGGTGACGGCGGCGGCGTGCTTGCACGGATCGGCCCAGTCCGGGCACGAGCAGTGCGGCCGCAGGTCGCCGGGGCCGGGCAGGAGATCGGCCCCGGCGGCGGCGCAGTCGGCCACCACGTCGGGATCGATCTCGCCGTCGAGCAGGGCGGCGGCGTGGGCCGCCTTGCCGGCGATGGCGGCGACGGCGGCGTCCCACTCGTCGTCGGTGAAGCGGCGGACGGCGACCCGTACCCGGTACGGCGCCAGCCGGTTGCCCTGCACGTAGGCGGTGATCTCGCCCGGGTGGACGGCGAGGCCGCGCACCCGGTCGTGGCGGGCGTAGGTGCGGCCGCGGGGCAGGCGGTTGGGCTCGAGCCGGGCGCGGGTCTCGAGCGCCCGGGTCCAGGCCTGTCCCCACCAGCTGTGGCCGAAGCGGCGAGCCACGGGTGGGTCAGGCCTCCGGGTCGGACAGGTCGACCAGGGCCCGGAGCGAGTCGTCGTCGAGCTCGGACACCCAGCCCTCGCCCGCGGTGATCACGGCGTCGGCCAACGTCCGCTTGGACGCCAGCAGCTCGGCGATGCGGTCCTCGACCGTGCCCTCGCACACCATCCGGTGGACCTGCACGGCCCGGGTCTGGCCGATCCGCCAGGCCCGGTCGCTGGCCTGGTCCTCGACGGCCGGGTTCCACCAGCGGTCGTAGTGGACGACGTGGGTCGCCCGGGTGAGGTTCAGCCCGGTGCCCCCGGCCTTGACCGAGATGACCAGGACGTCGAGCCCACCGGCCTGGAAGTCGTCGACCATCTCCTGGCGGCGGCCGATCGAGACGCTGCCGTGGAGGAAGGCGACGCGGTGGCCCTGGGCCGCCAGGTGGGCCTCGAGCAGGTTGCCCATGGCCACGTACTGGGTGAAGACCAGGGCGGCGTCGCCCTCGTCGACCACGGTGGCCAGGATCTCGGTGGTGGCGTCGAGCTTGCCCGACCGCCCCACGACGGGTCCCGCCTGTTTGAGGTACTGGGCGGGGTGGTTGCAGATCTGCTTGAGCCCGGTGAGCAGCTTGAGCACCAGGCCGCGGCGCTCCATGCCGGTGGCGGCGGCCACCTCGGCCATGGTGGTGCTGACCACCGCCCGGTAGAGCGTCGCCTGCTCGACGGTGAGCCCGACGACCTGGTCGGTCTCGGTCTTGGGCGGGAGGTCGGGGACGATGTCGGGGTC
>DATHEV010000439.1:0-7978 GCA_035318405.1 Iamia sp. | reverse complement strand
ACTGCCGCCTGGTGGGACGCGGAGGCCAGCGGCATCACCTACGACAAGCGCTAGCGACGCGCCGACGGACACTCGGTGCCTGGCACCGAGTGGTCGACGGTCACTTGGTGCCTGGCACCGAGTGTCCGTCGGTCAGCGGGGGCGGAGGCGGGCGAGGGTCTCGTGGAAGTGGGGCTGGGCCATCGACCACTGCTGGGCCTGGAGCTCGAGGTCCAGGGCGGACGTGACGTCGGGCTGGTCGACGGTGGCCCGGAGGGTGGCCTTGGTGCGCTGCACGAGGGCGCGGTCGCGAGCGGCGGCGCGGGCGGCCAGGCGGTGGGCCTCGGGCAGCAGCTCGTCGTCGGTGTCGACGCAGCGCCAGGCCAGGCCGATCCGCTCGGCCTGGCGACCGTCGACCCGCTCGCCACAGAGCACGAGGGCGGCGGCGGCCTGCCGTCCGACCCGGCGCTCCAGCCGCCAGAGGTGGCCGCCGCCGGGGTGGATGCCGACATCGAGCCACCGGGGGTCGAACCGCGCCGCCGGTGACGCCACCACGACGTCGCACGCCAGCGGCAGGTTCACGCCGGCGCCGATGGCGGCACCGCCCACCGCGGCGATGGTCACGACCGGGGCCTCGGCCAGGGCCAGCATCCCGACGTAGCTCTCCTCCAGCGGGGCCCGGGGGGCGAGGAGGTCGTCGAGCGAGCCGCCCGAGCAGAACACCGGCGGGTCGGCGGTCAGGACGATGGCGCCGACCTCGGCCGCCAGCGCCGTCCCCACCGCCGCCGCCAGGGCCCGCGTCATCTCCAGGCGGAGGGCGTTGCGCCGATCGGGGTCGGCGAGGGTGAGCACGGCCACCCCGTCGTCGCCGACCTCGACCCGGACCAGGTCGTGGTCGGCGCCGGTCATCAGGCGGTGGCCTTGCGGGTGATCGTGCCCAGGTCGACGCCCTGGCGGTTGATCTCGAACCGGCCCTTGTCGTAGGACCGGATCTCGACGTCGTGCCCGGCCGCCTTGGCCCGGAGGGCGCCGACGGTGGCCTCCTCCTTGGGCAGGTGGGCGAAGGGGTCGTAGGAGTACCAGCGCATGGCGTTCTGGTACGAGATCTTGTCGAGGTCCTCGTCGGAGACGTCGACGGAGACCTCGGCCAGCTCCTCGGGAGCGAAAGGCCACGACGAGTCCGAGTGCGGGTAGTCGCACTCCCACGAGATGTTGTCGATGCCGATCAGGTCGCGCATCTGGACGCCCACGGGGTCGGAGATGAAGCAGGTGAGGAAGTGCCGGCGGAACACATCCGACGGCATCAGGTCCCCGAAGTCCTGCCCCGTCCAGAGGTGGTGCATGTCGTAGGTGCGGTCGATGCGGTCGAGGAAGTACGGGATCCAGCCGGTACCGCCCTCCGACAGGGCGATCTTGAGGTCGGGGAACTGCTTGGGGATCCGCGACCACAGCAGGTCGGCGGCCGCCGTGCAGATGTTCATGGGCTGGAGGGTGATGAGGACGTCCATCGGGGCGTCGGGGGCGGTGAAGGCCAGCTGCCCCGACGAGCCGAGGTGGATGGACAGCACCGTCTCGGTGTCGGTCAGCGCCGTCCACAGCGGGTCCCAGTGGTCGCTGTGGAACGACGGGAAGCCGAGCGTGTAGGGGTTCTCGGTGAAGGTCAGCGAGTGGACGCCCTTCTCGGCCAGGCGGCGCACCTCGGCCGCGGCCAGCTCGGCGTCCCACAGCACCGGCAGGCCCATGGGGATGAAGCGCCCCGGCGCCGACCCGCACCACTCGTCGACGTGCCAGTCGTTGTAGGAGCGGAGGACGGCGAGGGCCATGTCCTTGTCGTCGGCGGCGGCGAAGAGGCGAGCGCTGAACCCGGGGAACGAGGGGAAGCACATCGAGCCGAGGACCCCGCCGGCGTCCATGTCCTTGACCCGCTCGGCCACGTCCCAGCAGCCCGGCCGCATCTCGTCGAAGGCGGTGGGCTCGATCCCGTACTCCTCCTTGGGCCGGCCGGCCACGGCGTTGAGCCCGATGTTCGGGATCTCGGCACCGTTGAAGACCCAGACGTCGGCACCGTCGTCCTTGCGGACGACCTTCGGCATCTGGTCCCGGTACTTCGCAGGAGCGTTCTCGAACATGTCGGGCGGCTCGACGAGGTGGTCGTCGACGCTCACCATGATCAGGTCGTCGGGGCGCATGATTGAACTATAGTTCGAAGAACTGAACGACGCTCCGAGGAAATGATGGCTGACGACGAACCCACCCACACCTACGCGGAGCGGATGTTCCCCGCCCCCGCCGATCTCGGGATCGCCCAGCCCGATCGCGCCGTCTCCTCGGTGCCGTTCGGCACGTCGAGCTACCTCGAGGGCGGCCGGGGCGAGGGCACCTCCTGGTACGAGGGCGGTGGCGCGGCGGGGGAGCGGGCGGTGCAGGGCATCACCATCTACCCGCCGACCGGTGGCGTGGTGACCCAGGGCGATCCCTTCGAGCCGGTGAAGATCGGCATCCTCATCGACATGGACCTCGGCCAGCTGCTGGCCGACTGGATCGATCCCACGATCCTCGCCATCGAGGACGCCCTCAACGAGGGCATCTTCTCCCGGGGTCCGATCGAGCTGGTGATCGCCGACGCCCGCGGCCTCCCGCGGGAGAACTACCGCAAGGTGATCGACGGCTACCGCTGGCTGGTCGATCAGGGCTGCGTCGTGGTGCTCGGCCCGCTGATCTCCGACAACTCCCTGGTGCTCCAGGACACGGCCAACGAGCTCGGCGTGGCCTGCATCGGCTGGACCGGGGCCCACGGCTTCGCCTCCGACTACTGCTTCACCGTGGCCAACGGCGACATCCCCACCGAGGGCGTGATGTGCGCCCAGTGGATGAAGGGCCGGGGCTACGAGAAGGTCGGCATGTTCTGGGAGCAGGGCAGCTCGGGGAAGGACTACGCCGACTACTTCCGCGACACCGCCCTCCAGCTCGGGCTGAAGATCGTGCGCGAGGTCAAGCTCGAGCCCAACCCCAAGGGCCTGGTCGACGATCTCCGCACGATGCGCGACCTCGGCGTCGAGACGCTCTACTACGGGGGCTACGGCTACTCGACGTTCCACTTCGCCAAGGCGCTGGCCGAGCTCGACTGGGACCCACCCCGCGTGATGGGCACCGCCTTCATGTTCTATTCGAACAGCAACGCGTGGGCCGAGGGCCTCGAGGGCTGGCACGGGGTCGACCAGCTGGGCGAGGACGGCGCCAACCCGAACTACAACGCCATGGTCGAGCGGTTCGAGAAGCGTTTCGGGCGGACGACCCGCAACGTCGTCGTGGCGCTGGCCTACGACACCGCGCGCGTCGCCATCCACGGCATCGGCAACGCCGCCATCCCGCACCCGCGCTGGGTCAAGGAGGGGATGGAGCGGATCCGCTGGATGCCGGCCACCAACGGCGGCCCCGGCACCTACATCCAGTTCGGGCCGCACGACCGCAAGGGCTACAAGGGCGACTTCCTCACCATCCGCGAGCTGCGCGGGGGCGAGCTGCGCTTCGACGGCTACCACCGTCCCCAGTGGCCGTCGAACACCTCGGCGCCCTGACACCGCCGTGAGCGACAAGGTCTACATCCACGAGCTGATCGACATCATCGGCCACAACCGGGCCCGCTACATGCAGCACATGACGGCGAACTGGTGCCCGGTCGCCCGGGCCGAGCGCGACCAGCTGTGCCTCGGCGTCTGGGCCACGCTCGGGTCGACGGGCCCGTGGCCCGAGGTCGTCAACATGTGGGAGCTCGACGGGTGGGAGGGCCTGGCGGCCAACTTCGCCCACGAGACCGGCGCCGGTCGAGACCAGGACCCGTCGCTGGCCGAGTGGTGGGCGGCGGCCGCGTCGCTCCGCCGCGGCGGTGTCGACCGCATCGTGGTGCCGACGACGTGGACCCGGTCCGTCGACCAGCTCTGCGCCGACGGCGTCCGCGGCGAGGTCTACGCCCACGAGCTGTTCACGGTCCCGCCCGGCACCGCCGGCGACCTGCTCGCCGCCGTCGGCGAGGCCGGCCGGCCGGCGGTCTCGGCCCTCGGCCTCGAGCCGGTCGGCGCCTACGAGGTGGCGATGGCCGACCGCTCCGAGGCCATCGTGATCTGGGCCATCCCGGACTGGGCCACCTGGATCGCCTACGAGCGGGCCTGGGCCGACGGCGGCGAGCTGTCCGACTGGAGCGCCACCCTCGTCGGGCTCGGCGCCCGCTGGAAGCGCCAGCTGCTGATCGACGGCCCCCTCGCCCCGCTGCGCACCGGCCGGCAGCCGCAGGAGTCCGACCGGCGGCCCCTGGAGGAGATCTGATGGCGTCCGACCGGCCCCCCGCCGTCATCACCGACGACGGCCTCGATCGCCTGCGGGCCCGGATCAACGTGCCCGAGCCGTGGCCCCAGCCGCCGCACCACCGGGCCATCTCCACCGACACCTTCCGGCACGTGGCCGAGTGCTACGGCGACGACAACCCGCTGTGGTGCGACCCGGCCTACGGGCCCACCACGCGCTGGGGCGGGGCCATCGCGCCGCCGCCGCTCGTCGGTGGTGACACCCTGATCGGCGTGGACGAGGTCGTCGAGGTCGCCCCGGAGTCGAAGGTCCTGATGAAGGGCGACCCGCTGCGCGGCGTCCACGCCTTCTACGCGGCGAGCGCCCGCGAGTGGTGGGCTCCGCTCGTGCCCGGCACCGACGTCACCCGGCGCAACGCCCTGGTCGGCGCGCTCGACAAGCCGTCGGACTTCGCCGAGCGCGCCGTCCACGAGTGGTCGGCCCAGGTCTTCCGCGACGCCGACGGGCCGCTCCTGTCGGCCCAGCTCCGCAACATGGTCCGCACCGAGCGCACCAAGGCCCGCAAGCGCAAGAAGTACGACGAGATCGAGATCAAGGCCTACTCCGACACCGAGATCGACGAGATCGAGGCCCAGTACGCGGTCGAGACGCCCCGCGGCGCCGAGCCCCGCTGGTGGGAGGACGTCGAGGAGGGCGCCGTGGTGGGCCCCCTGGTGAAGGGGCCGTTCCTCGTCACCGACATCATCTGCTGGCACGTCGGCATGGGCATGGGCCTGTACGGCATCAAGCCGTTCCGCCTGGCCCACCAGAACCGGCGTCGGATCCCGCGGTTCTTCCATCGCGACCCGCTCAACATCCCCGATGTGATGCAGCGGGTGCACTGGGATCCGGAGTTCGCCCAGCGCTCGGGGAACCCGACCACGTTCGACTACGGGCGCATGCGGGAGACGTGGCTCATCCACCTCTGCACCGACTGGATGGGCGACGACGCCTGGTTGTGGAAGCTCGACTGCGAGTTCCGCCTCTTCAACTACGTCGGCGACACCCAGTGGGTGCGCGGCACGGTCGTCCGCAAGCACCTCGCCGAGGGCGACCGCCCCGCCGTCGACCTCGACCTCGAGTGCGTCAACCAGCGGGGCCAGGTCACCACCCCCGGCCACGCCACGATCCTGCTCCCGAGCCGGGAGCACGGGCCGGTCCGCGTGCCCGACCCGCCCGGTGGCGCCACCGACCTCCAGCAGGCGCTCGAGGCCATCAGCGATCGGTTCGCCCATGTCTGATGAGATCCCCGGCCTCCTGGTCGCCACGACCGACGGCATCCTCCGCCTCACGCTCGACCGGCCCGCCCAGCGCAACGCCATCGACGACGCCGTGATGCGCGGTCTGATCGACGCCATCGACGCCGCCAACCGGGACGAGGGCGTCCGGGCCATCCTCATCGGCGGCACCGGCGACCACTTCTGTTCGGGCGCCGACATCGTGGCCCGCAACGCGCCGACGGGGGAGCGGCCCCGGGTCGGCAGCATCCAGCGCCGTGTCCCCTCTCTGGCCCATCGTCTGATCTCGCTGCTGGTCAACGTGCAGGTGCCGGTGGTCTGCGCCGTGCGGGGCTATGCCGCCGGCATCGGGCTCCACCTCGCCGTGGCCGCCGACTTCACCGTCGCCGCCGACGACGCCACCCTGTGGGAGCCGTTCAGCCAGCGGGGGTTCACCCCCGACAGCGGTGGCACCTGGCTGATCCCGCGGCGGATCGGCCCCACCCGGGCGCGGGAGCTGCTCATGCTGGGCCGTCGGCTCACCGGCGCCGAGGCCGCCGAGTGGGAGCTGGTGCACCGCTCAGTGCCCGCCACCGAGGTGACCGCGACCGCCGAGGCGCTGGCGGCCCAGATGGCCGCCGGCCCGACGGTGGCCCTCGGGCTGACGAAGTGGCTGTTGCACCACGGCGAGGGGCGGGCGCTCGAGCCCCAGCTCGCCGACGAGGCCTTCGCTCTCGAGCTGTCGTCGCGGAGCGAGGACTTCCGCGAGGGGCTCAAGGCCTTCGGCGAGAAGCGCGACCCGGACTTCCGAGGCCGGTAGGAGCGCGATGGACCGCATCGACATCGACCGCGAGACCACGCCCGCCGACGCCGCCGCCCGCACCCGTACCTGGGTCGAGGAGCACGTGCCCGAGGCGTGGCGGGAGGCCGCCGGCCACGGTGGGGCCGAGGCGATCCGCCGGGTCCGCAGCCGGAGCGCCTACGAGGAGTGGTACCCGACGTTCGCCACCGCCGGCCTGGTGGTGCCCACGTGGCCGGTGGCGTACGGCGGGCTCGACGTCACCGCCGCCGTAGCCCGGGCCATCGAGGGCGAGCTCCGTCCGTTCAACCTGGGACGGCTGAACCCCCTGGGCCTGAACCTGGCGGCGCCGGCCCTCTTCGCCCACGGCACCGAGGAGCAGCGGCTCCGCTACCTGCCGCCGATCGTGCGCAACGAGGAGCGGTGGTGCCAGCTCTTCTCCGAGCCCGGTGCCGGGTCCGACCTCGCCTCGCTGGCCATGCGGGCCCAGCGCGACGGCGACGAGTGGGTGCTCACCGGGCAGAAGGTGTGGACCACGTGGGCCCACCTGTCGGACTGGGGCGTGTGCCTCGCCCGCACCGACCCCGACGTCCCCAAGCGCAAGGGCATCACCTACTTCCTGATCGACCTCCGCGCCCCCGGCGTCGAGGTCCGGCCCCTCCGCCACATCACCGGCGAGGTCGACTTCAACGAGGTCTTCCTGGAGGAGGTGCGCGTCCCCGACGCCCAGCGCGTCGGGGCGACCGGCGAGGGCTGGAAGGTGGCCAACGCCACCCTCTCGGGCGAGCGCCAGATGGTCTCCGGCTCGGGGTCGGGCGGTGTCGATCGCATCGGTGGATCGGGCGCCGAGCGGGTCATCCGCACCGCCCGGGAGCGGGGCCGCTGGGATGCCGACCCAGTTCTGCGCCAGCGGCTCGTCGCCGTCTGGAGCGAGGAGAGGATCCGGGGGTGGACCAACCAGCGGGTGCGCGCCGGGCTCAAGGCGGGCCGCCCCCCGGGCCCCGAGTCCTCGGTGGGCAAGGTCCACCAGGGCGAGCTCAACCAGCGGATCCAGCTGCTGGCCACCGACGTCCTGGGCGCCGACGCCATGGCGTGGGCGGGCGACATGCCCTACGAGGTCACCGGGATGCTCCGCAGCCGGGCCAACACGATCGAGGGCGGCACCACCGAGGTGAACAAGAACGTGATCGGCGAGCGCGTCCTCGGCCTGCCCCGCGAGCCCGACCCCTGGTCCGGAGCCCCCTGGCGAGAGGTCCCCCGCTCATGAGCACGCAGAGGGCCCGGTCACTCGGTGCCAGGCACCGAGTGTCCGGCGGAGACGGGCGATGACGGGCACCTACGAGAGCCTGATCGTCGAGCGGGAGGGGCATGTGGGGTGGCTGATCTTCGATCGGCCCGAGGCTGGCAACGCCATGGACGCCACCATGCTCGCCGAGCTCGAGCGCGCCTGGCAGGAGCTGGCCGCCGACCCGCAGGTCCGCGTGATCGTGAACACCGGCCAGGGGAGCGCCTTCCAGACCGGTCTCGACGTCCGCCAGCTGGCCCGCGACCCCGACGCCCTCCGGGAGCAGTCGCGGCGGACGAAGCGCTCCGAGCTCAAGCTCACGGCCTGGCACAACCAGGTGGACAAGCCGGTCATCGC
>DATHEV010000438.1:0-2567 GCA_035318405.1 Iamia sp. | reverse complement strand
CCGACCCGCCGACGTCCGGTCCCCACCTGCCGTCCCCCTCCACCGAGGACGTCCGCGACGCCCCCATCGCCCCGCCGGTCCAGGTGGGGCTGCTGGAGGAGGGCGCGGTGCTGATCCAGCACACGGGTCTGGACGACGCCGAGCGGGCCGAGGTCGAGGCCCTGGCCGGCGACGGCGTCATCGTCGCCCCGGCCGACGCCCTCCCCGACGACGCCGCCGTGATCGCCACGGCCTGGGTCACCAAGCAGGTCTGCGACGCCGTCGACGTCGCCGCCCTGGAGGCCTTCGCCGCCGACCACGTCGAAGAGGGGCCCGGCCAACACGACTGAGCACTGGGTGGACCAGGGCTAACCTCGCCCGGCTCGCCCGGATGGCGCAACTGGCTGACGCGGTGGACTCAAAATCCACTGCCCGCAAGGGCATGCGGGTTCGAATCCCGCTCCGGGCACCACACCGCTAGTTTCGGCGCCATGCTCGACCCGACCTCACTGTCGAGGCCCGTCGTGCGCCGGGTGCGACGGCTGGTGCTCCTGGCCGCCGCCGTGGCCGCCGTCGCCCTGGCCCGCGACCGGATCATCACCGACGCCGAGCGCCGCGACGCCGACCGGCTCGGCCTCGAGGACCGCTAGCCCGTCTCGTCGCCGTCCAGCGCCACCGGGCCACCACTGCGCCAGTACTGGCCGGCGTCGCGGTCGAGGTAGCCGAGGTCGACCAGCCAGCGGCGGAGCGAGGCCACGTCGTCGTGCCAGCGGCGGAGGCGCAGGTTGACCTCCTGCTCGGAGAACCGCTGGCCGGGCTCGAACACCTGGCAGATGACGTCGAGCAGGATCCGCTTCTTGGCCATGCTCGTCGGCAGCGAGGTGATGCGGCCGTCGCGCACGAACGAGCGGAGGACCTTGGCCGTCTCGTCGTCGTGGCCCGCCCCCGGGTCGTCGGGCGCCGGGGCGGCGGCCGCCGCCTGGCGGGCGGCGAGGCGGAAGGCGGCGACCAGCAGCACGAGGGTGCCGTCGCCGCCCCGCTCGACCAGCCCGCCCGCCTCGAGGCGGTGCAGGGCGGTGGTCACCGCCCTGACGTCGAGGCCGGTCGCGGTGGTGACGCCATCGGTGTCGCGGGCGCCGAGCGCCAGGGCGGCGACGACCGCCAGCCGCTCGGGCTCGGCCAAGAGGCCGGCCAGCTCCGCCGCCGTCGGGCTCAGGCCTGGGTCTCCAGGAGCCGAGCCGCCAGGCGAGGCGACCAGACGAGCACGGTGCCCTTGCCCTTCCGAGGCGAAGCCGAGGAGCGCGCTCGCACGACCACGCCCTACTCGTCGATCCCGTTCAGCGCCGTCAGCAGCTTGGTGGGGGTGTCCTTGGGCGAGATCTTGGGCCAGGCCTCGAGGATCTTGCCGTCCGAGCCCACCAGGAAGGCGGAGCGGATGATCCCCATGTACGTCCGGCCGTAGTTCTTCTTCTCGCCCCAGACGCCGTAGCGCTCGGCGACGGTGTGGTCGGGGTCGGACAGGAGGGTGAAGCCGAGCTCGTACTTCTCGTCGAACTTGGCCAGCTTGGCGGGCTGGTCGGGGCTGATGCCGATGATGACGGCGTCGCCGATGTCGCCGGCCACGTCGCGCAGGCCGCACGACTGGGTGGTGCAGCCCGGCGTGTCGGCCTTCGGGTAGAAGTACACGAGCACGGGGTGGCCGGCGTGGTCGGCCAGCTTCACCTTCTGGCCCTTCTGGTCGAGCAGGGTGATGGGGGGCGCCTTCTTGCCGGGCTCAGGGGTTGCCATCCCTGCATGGTGCCACGACTTCCGGGCCGCCAGCGCTATGCGTTGACCAGGTGGGAGGCGGCGTTGGTGATGTGGTCGTCCATGGCCTGGCGGACCTCGGGCAGCAGGTCCTCCTCGGCGTCGAGCGAGGCCCGCATGTGGCCCAGCCAGGCGGTGGCGTGGGCCTCGGTGATGGCGAAGGGCATGTGCCGCATCCGCAGGCGCGGGTGACCCTGCTCGTCGGAGTACTGCACCGAGCCCCCGCCCCAGTACTGGGCGAAGAAGCCGGCCGTGTGCCGACGGCTGTCGGTGAGGTCCTCGGGGTAGAGGGGGCGCAGCAGGGGGTCGGTCTCGACGGCGTCGTAGAAGCGGTTCACGACCCGGTCGAAGAACGGCCGCCCGCCGACGGCGTCGAACACGGTGGGCAGCCGCCCCCGGCTGGGGTCGGGCACGCCGATCTGGACCATCAGGTCTCCCCTGCCGCAGCCTCGGGCGCCGCCGTCCGCCGGAGCCCGGGATGACCGAAGAAGCCCCCGGCCGGGCGGGCGTGGGCGTGGTAGTGATCGGGGATCTGGCGCATGTCGTCGTCGACGTAGTGCTCGAAGGTGAAGTGATCGCCCACCCCGGCCGCGAGGCGGGCGTGGAGCTCGGCCTTGGTCGCCGGGTCCGGCTCCTTCACGTGGGCCCGGAGGACCACCATGGGGACGGTGCAGATGGTGCACTCGGCGATCCAGCAGAGGTCGTCGTCGAGGTACCAGGGGCTGAGCTTCTCGGCGCGGCAGAGGGGGCAGTCACCGGTGTCGGTCGGAGCGGGCACAGGG
>DATHEV010000437.1:0-2490 GCA_035318405.1 Iamia sp. | reverse complement strand
GACTCCGCTAGGTAGGCGGTGATCTCGTCGGAACGCTTGGAGAACAGCTCGCAGACCTCGACGGGAATGCCGGCGATCCGCCAGTGCCGCAGGTTCCCCGACGGACCGTGGTCCGGCTCGATCCGGTAGCCGAGCGAGACGGCCCGGGCGGCGGAGTGGAGTCGGCCGACCATCGTCGCCGCCTCCACCGTGTCTCGTAGAGAGGCGGAGTCGAGCCCCTTGAACCCGCCGGCCTCGTCGCGCATCTCGGCGACGTTGGCCACCAGCACGTGGTCGTGCGGCATGGGGTCGGCCGCACGGGAGGTGCCGTGCCGGGTGCGGGCGTAGACGAGACCGCCGGTGGCTGTGCGGACCTGGGCGCGCCCTCGCCGACCGCCTCGCTCCTGGAACCACGAGTCGAGCCAGTCCATGGTCGCGTCGGTCTCGACGTCGAGGAGGTGATGCATGGCGTCGGCCCGATCGATCACGCCGAGCACGGCGACAGACTTGTGAGCACTCACCACCAGCTCGAACCCGGGGCGCTTCGTCGACACCAGCCGCCCGCCAGTGGCGGGATCACGGAACCCACCGGGACCGAAGGCGGCCTCGTAGGCCTCAGGCGTGACCTCGCCGTAGAGCCGGAGGCGAGCGGCGCCGGCGCCGCCCCATCGCAACGGCGTCTCGCCTCGCGACCCGTAGTAGTCGAGGGCGGCACCGGGGTGGTCGTCGGCGCGACCGACGACGGTCGCCTGGTGGTAGGCGACCTCGTCCGCACCCATTGGGCGGAACCACGCCATCAGCTGGTCCCGGGGACGATCGTGCAGCCGAAGGTTGCAATCTTGTTCGCCATCGGGACCTGTTGTGGCACCGGTGAGAGGTGCCGTCGAGCAGTTCCGACTGGCTGGATCGTGCCCGGTCATGGCGGTCGATGAGGGCCTCATCGTACGTGGGGGTCGTGCTCGATCGGGAAGGGGTCGAGGGTCGTATGGCGAGTGGGCCAAGGGGTGACGGCACGCTGCAGCCGGTTCGGCAACCCGACTTCTGAGCACCAGGCGGTCATTGCACTTATTGCGTATACGAGTATGGTCAACACATGACCGACGTGCAGGAAGTGCGTCCCGACGCCGTAACTCCCGAGGTGCTCGCCGCCTTCGAACGGGCTCTCGATGATCAGCGCCGACCTGATGGAGCGAGGCTGGTGGGCCCAGACGGTGAAGCCATCGAGCTGCCCGCAGGGATCCACGCGTTGCTCGTCTCGGTCGTCGAGAACCTCAAGGCCGGAAACGGCGTGTCCGTCATCCCGCTGCACGCGGAGCTCACCACCGTCGAGGCGGCGCAGCTGCTCAACGTCAGTCGTCCCCACCTCATCAAGCAGATCGAGGCGGGCGCCATCCCTCACCACATGGTCGGGACCCACCGGCGGCTTCGCCTGGCCGACGTCCTCGCCTACCGCGACCAGGTCGACGCCCAGGCCTCGGCAGCTCTCGACGCCATGGCGGCGGAGGCCGAGGACCTGGGTCTCTACGACGACTAGGACGCAATGACCGGGTTCGTCGTCGTCCTCGACGCCAACGTCCTCTACGGCATCGAGGTCACCGACCTCCTGGCCACGATGGCAACCCGCCGGCTCTTCCGGCCGCACTGGTCGCCGCAGATCCTCGATGAGGTGACACGGAACCTGCGGCGCCGGCACGACCTCGAGCCGGCGGCGATCGAGCGCCGGCTCGGCTACCTCAACCGAGCGCTCCCGGATGCGAGCCAGGAGGTGCCGGCGGAACTGATCGAGGCGATGCCGGTGAACGAGCACGATCGCCACGTCCTCGCCCTCGCCGTCCAGATGGGAGCGCCGACGATCGTCACCGAGAACCTCCGGGACTTCCCCGTCGACCTCTGCGAGCCGTACGGGGTCGAAGCCATCAGCGCCGACACCTTCGTGCTCGCTCAGGTGCACCTCCGCCCCGACGTCGTGCTGGCGAGCATCGAAGCGATGGCAGCCCGCCGCCGCCGTCATCCCAAGACGCCGGCCGACATCATCGAGCGCCTCGGCCGGCACCTGCCCGAGGCCATGGCCGCTATCGCCGGCCGGGAGACTTCGACGTAGTAGCAGCGTCGATCGCCGTCCGCCGGGTCGGTCTTTCAGACGGGTCCGGCCCTGGAGGGCTGATCAGGGCGACGTCCACGTTCTCGGCTCGCGAGACTCGACGACGGTGAATCCGGCAACGGAGTTGCCGACGTCGATCAGCTCAACTCCCACGTAGGCACCGGCATCGTCTTCGGGGTCGACGGCGAAGACGTCCACCCGTGTGGGCCCGGTCCCGTCCGATCGGCCGGAGATGCGGAGGGCGCCGTGCTCCGGATCGCTCTCGAGCGTCAGCCGCTCGAACCCGTCATCGGTGAGGAGCCTGACGCCGCAACCGTCGCCTTCGGTCGAGAGTCGGATCCGTTCGGCCCCGGCGTTGTCGACGACAACGATCCGCCGGGTGCGGACCTCGTCCTCGATCTGGCTGCGGA
>DATHEV010000436.1:0-3032 GCA_035318405.1 Iamia sp. | reverse complement strand
CGGGGATGCAGTTCGGCGACTGGTACTTCGACACGTGGCCTCGCGCCCTGTTCGCCTG
The DNA here is from genome assembly GCA_035318405.1 of Iamia sp. Classification (GTDB taxonomy): domain Bacteria; phylum Actinomycetota; class Acidimicrobiia; order Acidimicrobiales; family Iamiaceae; genus Iamia. The sequence goes on along the minus strand of DATHEV010000436.1, from coordinate 2,974 downwards.
CGCCCTGGGTGTGGCCGCCCTCCTCGCCACGCCGTGGCTCCTCCGGCCGATCGTGACCATCGACCGCTACCTGGCCCGGACGCTGCTCAGCCGGAGCGCCCGCGACTCCCTGGTGGGCCACCTCGCCGACACGCGCACCCGGGCCGTCGTCGACGCCGACGAGCGGCTGCGGCGCATCGAGCGCGACCTGCACGACGGCGCCCAGGCCCGCATGGCCGCCATCGCCATGAGCCTGGGCCAGGTGCAGGAGGACCTCGACGACGAGGACGTGCCCATCGACCGGCAGCGGGTCCGCCGGCTGGTCGACGCCGCCCACGCCAACTCGATGACCGCCATCGGCGAGCTGCGCGACCTGGCCCGGGGGATCCACCCGCCGGTGCTCGACGTCGGCCTGGGCCCGGCGCTGGCCGACCTCGCCGCCACCAGCGCGGCCAGCGTCGAGCTGCGGCTCCCGCCGGATGAGCCCCGCCTCCCGGCCGAGATCGAGTCGGTCGTCTACTTCTGCGCCGCCGAGCTGATGGCCAACGTGGCGCGCCACAGCGGCGCCCGCCGGGCGGTCATCGACCTGGCCGTCGTCGAGGACGACCTCCGGCTGCGGATCACCGACGACGGCCACGGCGGAGCGGCGGCCGCGCCCGGCTCGGGCCTGGACCGGCTGGCCGAGCGGCTGGCGCCCGTCGACGGCCGCCTCGTCGTGATGAGCCCCCTCGGCGGACCCACGGCCGCCACCGTCGAGATCCCCCTGCGAGGAGCCCTGCACCATGGCTGACGACACCCCGTCCTGGCGCGTCGCCGTGGCCGAGGACTCCGGCGTCCTGCGCGAGGGCCTGGTCCAGCTGCTGACCGACCGGGGCCACCTGGTGACGGCGGCGGTGGGCGACGGCGACCTGCTGGTCCACGCCGTCACCGAGGATCCGCCCGACGTGGCCATCATCGACGTCCGCATGCCCCCGACCCACACCGACGAGGGCCTGCGGGCCGCTCTCGCGATCCGCCGCACGCACCCCGACGTCGGCCTGCTCGTGTTCTCCCAGTACGTCGAGACCCGGTACGCGGCCGATCTCCTCACCGGTGGGGCCACCGGCGTGGGCTACCTCCTCAAGGAGCGGGTCGGCCACGTCCGCGAGTTCCTCGACGCCCTGGGCCGGGTGGCCGAGGGCGGCACCGCCCTCGATCCCGAGGTCGTCACCCGGCTGTTCCGGGCCAGCCGCCGCAGCGAGCCCATCGACGCCCTCACGCCGCGCGAGCGCGAGGTCCTGGCCCTCATGGCCGAGGGCCGGTCCAACGCGGCCATCGCCAGCGGGCTGGTCGTCTCGCCCCGGGCCGTCGAGAAGCACGTCGCCGGCATCTTCACCAAGCTCGACCTGCCCCCGTCGAGCGACGACCACCGCCGCGTCCTCGCCGTCCTCGCCTATCTCGGCTCGTGAAGACGGCGGGCTCCGGCGTGAAGACGTCGTGAAGCCCGTTCCCCCGGGCGGCGCCGGGGCGTAGGACGGTGGGCGTGTCCCCCGTCCCCGCCCCCGAGCCCGACGACGAGGTCGGCCTGGTGGCTGCGGGCGGGGTGTTCGCCGCCCTGTTGGTCCCGATGGTCCTGGCGACGGTGCGGGACGAGGTGGGCCAGGCCAACGTCGCCCTCGTGCTCGCCGGCGTCGTCGTCATCGCCGGGGCGGCAGGAGGTCGGAGGGCGGGCATGGCCACCTCGGTGGTGGCCGTGCTCGCCTTCAACTTCTTCCACACCCGGCCCTACCTGAGCTTCACGGTCGACGGCGGGCACGACCTGCTCACCCTCGGGCTCCTCCTCGTGAGCGGCGTCGTGGCCAGCGAGGTCGCCCATCGGTCCCGGCAGGCGCAGGCCGAGGAGCGGGCGGCGCGCGCCACCGTCGCCCGCGTCGGCCGCCTGGCCTCCGACCTCGCCCACGGTGAGCCCGACGACGTGGCCGGCCACGCCGAGCGCCTGGTGCGCGCCGAGGTCGGCGCGGCCTCGGTCCGGGTGGAGATCCCGGTCGGACCCGAGCCGCTGCCGCGCGCCCACCGCGACGGGTGCCTCGACCCCGAGCCGGGGAGCCGGGTGCGGCGCTCGGCCGCCCTGCACGACGGGCCGGTCGCCTTCCCGATCACCTTCGCCGATCGCCTCTTCGGCCGGGTGGTGGTCGACGCCTCCGACGGCGTGCTCGATCCCGACACCGTCGCCACCGTCGCCGTGCTGGTCGACCAGGTCGCCCTCGCCCTGGCCCGCACCGCGACCCCGGCGGACTCCTAGGGCGCGGGGGCGGGTGGGGGGAGCGGGGGGAGGCGGACCTCGTCGAGGACGAAGAGGGTCTGGGCCGAGCGCACCTCGGGGATCTCGTGCAGCCGGACCAGGACGACGTCGCGCAGGGTGTCGATGTCGGGGCAGCGGACGAGCAGGACGGCGTCGTGGGTGCCGCTGGTGAGGCTCAGGTGGACGAGGCCGGGCAGCTCGACGAGGGCGGCGCGGGCCTGGGTCCAGCGCTGCTGCTCGACGTCGACGAACACGTAGGCGGCCAGCCCGTTGCCGGCGGCGGCGGGGTCGACCTCGGCCCGGAAGCCGGTGATCACGCCCCGGGAGCGGAGGCCGTCGAGCCGGGCGTAGGCCGTGGCCCGGCCGATGCCGGCCCGGCGGGCCAGCTCGTTCACGGCCAGGCGGGCGTCGTCCTGGAGCAGGGTGACCAGCCGCCGGTCGATGTCGTCGAGGGGTGGGTGCCGTCCGGCCACGTGCCGACCTCCGAGGTCTGGACGAGACGAACGGTACTCGTTCGACCGTCGACAAGCGCATCTGTCTCGTCAGGGGACGACTTCGTGGACCGGTGCACCGGGGCAGGCGAGACTGGGGCCCGAACCGGAGGCGACACACCCCCCCATGGACACCCGGACCGATCACGCACCGCTCGAGCTGCCCGCCGATCACCCCGGCGTGAGCGATCTCGCGTACCGGGGCCGGCGGGCGGCCATCTCG
>DATHEV010000435.1:0-2295 GCA_035318405.1 Iamia sp. | reverse complement strand
CGGCCAGCTCGCCGTCGTCGAGATGGACGACCTGGTCGGTGTGGCGCACGACGGCGGCGGCGTCGGAGGCAACGAGCATCTCCCGGTCGCCGATGGCCAGCAGCACGGGGCTGCCGTTGCGGGCCACGACGATGCGGTCGGGCTGGCGGGCGTCGACCACGGCGAGGCCGTAGGCCCCCTCGACCAACAGGAGGGCGAGGCGGACCCTCTCCTCCAGGTCGTCCGCCTCCTGCACCGCGATCAGGTGGGCGAGGACCTCGGTGTCGGTCTCGGACCGCAGCTCGGTCCCGGCCGGCAGCGCCGCCCGGAGGGCGTCGACGTTCTCGACGATGCCGTTGTGGACGACGGCGAGCTGGCCGCTGGCGTCGGTGTGGGGGTGGGCGTTGGCATCGCTGGGCTCGCCGTGCGTGGCCCACCGGGTGTGGCCGATGCCGACCGTGCCCCCGAACCGCTTCGGCAGTGTGGCCGCGAGGTGGGCGACCCGGCCCTCGGCCTTGTGGACCCGCAGGCCCGACGGGGCGATCACGGCCACGCCGGCCGAGTCGTAGCCCCGGTACTCCAGCCGGGCCAGGCCCTCCAGCAGGACGGGGGCGGCCGGCTGCCGCCCGATGATGCCCACGATGCCGCACATGTCTGTCTCCTCGATCCGGTCGACGCGAGCGTCAGCCGTAGATGGCGCGGCGGATCTGCCGCTCGGTCAGGGGCGGGGCGGCGACGGGCCGGGCGGCCAGCTCGGCCGCCAGCAGGGGGAAGATCTCGGCGTTGGCCAGCCCCCGGGCCTGGAGCTCGCGGTGGCGTCGCCGCAGCCGCGCCTCGGCCGGCTCCCGCAGGTGGTCGACGACCTCCTCGACGACGCGCCGGCTCATCTCCGGGCTCAGAGGGGTGGTCCGCACCAGGTGGGCCACCACGTCGCCGAGGGCGTCATCATCGATCGCGCTCCGCTCCACAGGGCCGAAGTCTGCCGATCAGCCCGCCCGATGGCAACGATCTTGCCCGCCAGCGGGCAGGCCTGGCCGGTTCGCCACCCCTCAGTGGAGGGCGTGGTCGCCCAGCTCCGCGCCGCGGGCGGAGTCGACGACGGCGCGGATCTGCCGCCACGAGGGCGTCGTCCGCTCCACGACGGCCGACGATCCCTCGCCCACCGGGTCCAGGCGGAGCACGGCGTTGAGCCGGCCCCGGAGGGTGATGAGCTGGCGGCGGGAGAGGTCCGGCTGCGCGCCTTCGAAGTGGTGTTCGAGACCGTGGGTCACGATGAAGTCCAGGCCGTCGTTGAGGCGCGAGCGGGAGGTGACGCCCAACCGGGACAGGCGGTCCGTTCGTCCGATGGGCATGGCGGGCCGCGCCTCCGGCGCCCGCAACGCCGCGACCAGGTCGTCGACGCTGCGCAGAGCGCGCCGACCGACGACGAGGGCGGCGCCGGCCTCGAGCATCCGTCGGCGGATCGCGCCCAGCGGGTCGTCGGGGACCAGGGCGACGACGACCGGACCCGGCCCGGGCGCTTGCACCGCCCGCCGGGCGACGGCGACGCCGGCCACGCGATCCCACCGGTCCAGCGGCCCGCAGGAGTCGACCACGAGGGCGCCGAGCTGCGGCGGCAGCGGGCCGGCGACCGCATCGTCGTGATCCAGGCTGGCCACCAGGTTCGTTCTGGTGTCCTCGACGAGGGCGTGGGTGAGCCCGCGGCGCATCCACTCATCCGTGGCGACGACAGCGACGGAGACCACGTCCTCTGCGCTCATCCGGTTGCCCTCCCCGTCAGCTGGCGACATCTTGCCGCGTCGAGGGGGGTGAAGGCGACCATCGTCGACCTATGCGTCGTCCTGCCATGCGGCTGGTGGTGTCGGAACCGTCCACCAGCACGACCGAGGTGGCCCCCGGACCGAGCGCCGCCGACGCCGCCAGCTCCCGCAGGGTCGAGCGACGAGCGCGGCCCCACTCGATCACCAGGACGGTGTGATCTCCCAGCGGGGCGACGACGGGCCACTCGTCCTCGGTCGTGCCCGGGGCGGCGACGACCACGACCGAACCCGTGCGCTCGGTCGCACCGAGGACGGCGGCCAGCCGGCGCTCCCGCCCGAGGAGCGTCTGGTCGGGGGCGCCGGCCGGGAGGTGCCACACCCCACCCCCGCCCCGGGTCACGACATCGCCCAGCTCGACGGTGCCGGCCACGACCTCCCGGAGGCCGGGACGGACATGGCGCCCGTCGACGCCGGCCTCGGGATCGTCCGAGGCCCTCGCCGCGTCGACGAGGGTCACGGTCCGGCCCGACCGGGCCACGGCTTGGGCCAACCCGGC
>DATHEV010000434.1:0-2032 GCA_035318405.1 Iamia sp. | reverse complement strand
CGACGCATCCTTTCCGCCACTCCGGGAGAGCTGGCGCGAGGCCCCTTCGCCGAGTCTGGAACAACGCGAATGTCGACATTTCGCTGAGCCAGGGGGTCCGGTGAGCTGTCGCTGTCGTGCATCGCTTGTGCGCCTTCCATGTCCCGGCGGGGCGTCCGTGGCATCCTGGTGGTCATGAGCGGATCCCGATCCGTCCTCCTGCGTACCGCAGAGGACGTCACACCGTCGGCGCGTCGGCTGGTGTCGTCGCTCCGCGACATCGGTTACGACTTCACGACCGCGCTCGCCGACATCGTCGACAACAGCGTCGCCGCGGGGGCTTCCCGGGTTGACGTGGACATCGTCTTCGATGGACCCCACTCCTACGTCTCCATCACCGATGACGGCGACGGCATGACCGCGTCCGGGCTTGTCGAGGCCCTCCGCTTCGGCACCCGCCGGGGGTACGAGGTGAACGCGCTCGGTCGGTACGGGCTCGGCCTGAAGACTGCCTCCATCTCGCAGGCGCGCCGGCTGACCGTTCTCACCCGTCAGGCGCCGGCGCTCCGACGGATCGCCGGCCGCACGCTCGATCTCGACCACATCGAGAGGACCGATCGCTGGGAGATCACCCCCGTGCCGTCTGCGTCCGTCGCTGACGACCTGAGGACCCGGCTCGACGGCGGACCGGGGACGGTCGTGATCTGGGAAATCCTCGATCGCGTGCTACCCATGCGCCGCCCCGAGGGCGGATGGGCGCGACGACGGCTCGAGGGCATGGCGAACCGTGCCTCCGATTACCTCGGCATGGTCTTCCACAGGTTCATCGACGGTGGTGTGGCCCGCCCTGACCCGCTGGTCATCACAGTCAACGGCGAGAAGGTGCGGCCGTGGAACCCCTTTGCGCCCGGGGAGGAGCACCGGACCGAGCTGGTGCCGGATCGCTTCGAGATCGCTGAGGACGATGAGTCCGGGACTGTCCGCCTGCGCCGCTACGTCCTCCCGTCCCGCGAACAGTTCTCGAGCCCCACGGAGTTCGACCGGCTGGCCGGGCCCCGGAAGTGGAACCGCCAACAGGGGTTGTACATCTACCGGGCCAACCGGATGATCCAGGGTGGCGGGTGGTGTGGGCTCCGCGCGCCCGATGAGCACACGAAGTACGCACGAGCGGCACTCGACTTCGACACGGACCTCGACGGGCTCTTCCGTATCAACGTCGCCAAGATGAGGGTGTCGATTCCCTCCGAGCTGCGACCGTTGCTGGAGCGGCCCGTCAACGAACTCTGCGCTCGTGCGGACGCCGCCTACCGCCGCGACGCCGAGCGGCGTTCCCCGCGGTCGGAGCCGGTGTCGACGACGACGCCGGCCGATGCCTCGGTGGTGGGGGCGTCCCTCGTCTCAGCCGCTCTGGACGCAGGAGAGCAGGAGGCGTTGACCCGTGTGATGGAAGCCGTCCGGACCCGTTTCCCTGACGTCGCTACCTCGTTGGGTTGGTGATCGTCAGCCTGCGCTGCACCGGCGAGGCGGCTGACGTGCGACACGTGTCTACGAGCGGGCACTCGGCGCACCGCGGGGTCCGGGGGCCGCACACGGTTGCAGCGAGCTCGATGAGTGCCAGGTGTGCCGCGTGCGACGCGTCGCCGCCGCCGATCATGCGGGCGATGGCGAGGCGGCCGTCGGTCAGTCGGTTCTTTCGGTCGACGGGCTCACCCGAGTAGCGAGCCGCGACCCTCAGGACGCCGAAGCCGGCGAGGACGGGATCCTCGGCCTCTCCGGGCACCACCCGGCAGGCCAGATCGACCGCCGCCTTCTGCAGGCCCGAGCCCTGCGAGATATCTGTTGCACCCGCTTCTGGCCCGAGCGCCTCCGGGTTGGCGATGAACCACTCTGCAGCCGTCGCAACCGCGTCCACGCGTTCGTGTCGCCCCCACTGCTTCGCCAGGGTCCGCAGGAGGGGCAGGCTCGCCATCGTGTCGTCCGGAGTCACGAGAGACCGCACGGACACCCACGCTGTCCCGAGGAGATCCTGCGCCATCCGGGACCAGAGGGTCTC
>DATHEV010000433.1:0-4513 GCA_035318405.1 Iamia sp. | reverse complement strand
TACGCCGTGGCCCTGGTCGAGGTCGACCGGGCCCTCGCCCGCTCGCCCCGTCTGGCCCGGCGACGGGTGCTCGTCCGGGCCGGGATCCACCTGGCCTGCGGGTTCGGGGTGGTGCTGGGCCGGATCCCCCGCCTCCACTCGTGGCACGTCGTCACCCGGCCCCACGCGACGGTCGACGGCATCGTGGGCGTGCTCCACCCGCTGGCCGTGCCCCTCGTGATCGCCCTGGCCGTGGGCTTCGCCCTGGCCGCGGCGGCGGTCACCGCGGTGGCCCGGGCGGCGTGGGCCCGCACCATCGAGCTGGCCGACGGCGTCCTCCGCAGCCGCCCGGTGCGACGCGCCCTGGGGTAGCACACCAAGATCGGGCCATGGCCGACGGGAGTACGTCCGACAGCCACGAGGAGGTCGCCGCCCTGGCGGCCGTCTGGGGCCGCGAGGCCAGCGCCACCGCGCCCCCGGCGCCCCGGCCCGACCTGGACGCCGTGCTCGGACCCGAGCGGTCGGCGGCGCAGGGCGGCGGGCGGGAGGGGCGCGACGGCCGGGAGCGGCGCCGGGGACGCACCGCCCTGCTTTTCGGGGCCGCCGTCGCCGTCGTGGCCCTCGTCCTCGTGGCCCTGGTCGTCGTCGAGATCCGGCGGGACGAGCCGCCGGAGCCGGCGGCCGATGCCGAGGCCGGGGCGACCACGACGACCGAGGCGCTGACGACCGGCCCGGCCTGGGCGGCGGACGTGACCTGCCTCCCCGTGCTCGACGGGGGCGCGGCCGGCATCAGCCCGGCGTGTCCCGTGGCCACCGACGACGAGCGGGCCTACGTGCTCGTGGGCGCGGCCGGGGTCCCGGTGGTGCGGGCCTTCGACGTCGTCGGGGGCGAGGTGGCCTGGGAGCAGCCCGCGCCCGTCGGGGCGCGGGACGTGCTCCGGCTCCCGTCGATCGTCGCCGTCATCCGGCCGGTGATCGACGACCCGGTCGACCCGCTCGACCCCGAGGTCGCCGCCCTCGACCCGACCACCGGCGCCGAGCGCTGGCGACGGCCCGGAGCCCTGAGCGGCCCGCTGGGTCGCGACCACCTCCTGCTCGACCACGCGGTCGACGACGGCGACGGGACCGCGACCGCGACGATGGCGGTGGTCGAGGCGGCCACCGGGCGATCGGTGTTCGAGGAGGTGGGCCCGTCGGAGGCGACGTTCCTCCACCCGTGCGGCGAGGCCGGGCTGGTGCTGGCCAGCGTGGGCGAGCAGCTCACGGCCCGCGGAGTCGCCGACGGCGTCGTGCGCTGGTCCGTCGAGGCCCCCCACCTCGGCCGGGACGAGCCGCTGCGGTGCGACGACCGCCACGCCGCCTTCCTCGACGGGGGCTCCCTGCGGCTGCTCGACCTGGCGAGCGGCGCTGACGTGGGGACGACGACCGTGGCGCCGGAGCAGGCCGATGACCGGCCCGAGGTGCTCGCCCTCGCCGCCGACACCGTGATGGTCGGCTCGACCGACGGGGTGCGGGGCTTCCGGGCCGACGCCGACCTCGACCAGCTGTGGCGCCTCCGCTGCCGCTGGCAGTGCGGGTCCGACCTCCCGGCCGGGCCGGCCGGTGAGGACGTCGTGGTCGTGATCGACGGTGTGGCCACGGTGCGGTCCGGCGCCGACGGCGGGTCGGGCCCGACGCTGGACCTGGACGGGCGGACCGTGCTGGAGATGGCCGACGGCACCCTCCTGGCCTGGGGAAGGAGCGGTGTGGTGCTGGCCGACACGGCGGAGCTCGGTCGGCCGGTCTTCCTCGACGTCGACGACGTGCGCCAGGCGGCGGCCGGGCCGACGCACCTGGTCGTCTCCTCCGACGTCGAGGTCCGCGCCTACCCGCGGTAGGGGATCGGCGGCGCGCTCGGGCCCGGCGCACCATGATCGGGCCATGGCCAACGGGTCCAACGGGTCCAACGGGTGGGCCCCCGAGCCCGATGAGGACGTCGGCGCCCTGGCAGCGGTCTGGGGCCGCGAGGCCACCGCCACCGCCGTCCCCCAGTCCCGGCGCCCGGCCGATCCCGCCAGGAGGTCGGGGCCGCCCCGCCGGCGGCTGCTGCTGGTCGCCGGGGCCACCGTCGTCGTGGTGGTGGCGATCGCCGTGGCGGTGGTCGTGGTCGGCGGTGGGGACGGGGACCGGGCCACCGGCCCGTCGGAGGCGCCCTCCTCGGACCGGGTCGCGTCCACCACGGTTCCCCCGTGGGAGCCCGGCTGGACGACGGAGGTGACGTGCCCCCGCCTCGAGGTGACGGCCGAGCTGCGGACGTCGGCCTGTCCGCTGGCCACCGACGACGAGCGCGCCTACGTCCTCGAGGCGCCGGACGCCCCGGCCGCGGACGACCCGGTGGTGACCGTCGTGGCCCTCGGTGTCGCCGACGGCCAACCCGTCTGGGCGGTGGCCTTCCTCGACGGCGCCCGAGAGGTCCTCCGCTACCCATCGACCGTGCTGGTGGTGGGACCGGACCAGACGAGCGCCGTCGATCCGATCGTGGGCGAGGTGCGCTGGACCGCCCCCGGGGTGCCGGTGGCCCCGCTCGGTCGCGACCACCTCCTGCTCGGCCGCGACACGGACGACGGCGCTGGAGGGGTGGCCACGACGATGACCGTGGTCGCCGCCGGCACGGGCGTGGCCACCTTCAGCCGGGCCGGCCCCGCCCCCACGCTGGCGGTCCACCCCTGCGCCGCCGCCGGTCTCGTCCTCGTCAGCGACGGCGAGCGTCTGACGGCCCACGACGTGGGGGACGGGGCGGAGCGGTGGTCGGTCGCGGCCCAGCACCACGACGGATCCGACCCCATCGTCTGCACCGCCGACCTGGCGGTCGAGGTGCAGCAGGACGGCCGTCTCCTGGCCCGCGACGCCCGCACCGGGGCGGTGGTCGCCACCGCCAGCGCCGCGGTGCCGACGGACGAGGGCTTCGCCAGCATCGTGGAGATGGTGGACGAGACGGTCGTCGTGGCCACCGACGACCAGCTGGCGGGGTTCGCCGCCGATGCCAGCCTCGCCCCCCTGTGGACGCTCGACCTGCCGGCCGGCGGCCGCGAGGCGGTGGTGGGCCCGGCCGGCGGCGGCGGCGTCGCCGTCGCCGTCCCCAGTGATCGCGCCGCCTCGTTCGGACCGGACGGGGCCGTGGGCGAGCAGATGTCGCTGGAGGGCCGGGCGGACGCCGTGATCGAGGGCGACCGCCTGGTGGCGTGGGGCGCCGAGGACGCCCTCGTGGCGCCGGCCTCCGACCTCGGACGAGCCCGCCGGCTGCCGCTGGCGGACGTGCGGCGGGCGGCGGTGGGGTCGACCCACGTCGTGGTCTCGACGCGGGACGAGGTCCGCCTCTACCCCTTCGACCCCTGACGCTGGTGCCGTGTCAGGGGTGGGGAGCGACGGGCTCGATCGGCTCGATGATGGGGAGGAACGTCGCCGGTGAGGGTGGGGCGTCGCCGCGGAGCAGGGCCCGGTAGAGCTCGGCGTAGAGGCCGTCGGCGGCCAGCAGCGAGGCGTGCCGGCCCCGCTCGACGATGCGGCCGTCGTCGAGCACGACGATCAGGTCGGCGTCGACGATGGTCGACAGCCGGTGGGCGATGACGAGGGCGGTGCGCCCCTGGAGGGCGGTGGCCAGGGCGAGGTGGACGGCCGCCTCGTTCTCGGTGTCGAGGTGGCTGGTGGCCTCGTCGAGGATGACGACGCGGGGGTCCTTCAGGAGCATGCGGGCGATGGCGATGCGCTGCTTCTCGCCCCCCGACATGCGGTAGCCCCGCTCGCCGACGACCGTGGCGTAGCCGTCGGGCAGGGCGGCGATGGTGGTGTGGATGCGGGCCGCCCGGCAGGCCTCGTCCAGCTCGGCGTCGGTGGCGTCGGGCCGGGCGTAGCGGAGGTTGTCGGCGATCGAGGTGTGGAACAGGTGAGGGTCCTGGCTGACGACCCCCACGGCCTCGCGCAGCGAGTCCTGGGTGAGGTCGCGCACGTCGATGCCGTCGACCCGCACCGCCCCGGAGGTGACGTCGTAGAGCCGGGGCACGAGCGAGGCCAGGGTGCTCTTGCCGGCGCCGGACGGGCCGACCAGGGCGATGGTCTGGCCCGGCTCCACGGTCAGGTCGATGCCGTGGAGGATCTCGCGGGACGCCTCGTCGCCCAGCGGGGCACCGGCCTCGGCCTCGAGCGAGGCGATCGACACCTCGACCGCCGCGGGGTAGCGGAAGCCGACGTGGTCGAGCTCGAGTCGGCCCTGGGTCTCGACGAGGTCGACGGCGCCGGGGCGGTCGGACACCGAGCGGGGGGCGTCGAGCACCTCGAAGACCCGGTCGAAGGAGACGAACGCCGTCATCAGGTCGAGCCGGGCGTTGGTGAGCTGGGTGAGCGGGGCGTAGATCTGGACCACGAAGGTGCCCAGGGCGACCAGCGTGCCGAGGGTGATGGCGCCGGAGATCACCATGCGCCCGCCGAGCAGGTAGATGATCGCCGTGCCGGTGGCCCCGACGAGGGTGAGGGCGACCATGAAGGTGCGGCTGTACAT
>DATHEV010000432.1:0-3988 GCA_035318405.1 Iamia sp. | reverse complement strand
CGAGCAGCTGCTCCCCCTCGGACCGCATCAGCTCGACGAAGTCCTGGCGATAGGTCCCGAGCAGGTCGCCGCACGCATGGCACGGGCTCACGTAGTGCTCGGTCGGCTTGCCCATCCGGGCGAGCAGGTTCGCCGGGCCGGCCGTGTGGATGAGCCAGTACCCCAGGTTCCGTGACGGGCGATCCACGATCGTGGCGAGGCTCTCGTCATGGAGGTTCCCGATCTCGAGGTCCTTGGCGTACAGCATCACATGTCCGCAGCAGGCCTTCACCGCGCCCGTGGGGTGGATCGAGACCGTCTTCATCACCTCACGGCACCCGAAGTCGTTCCGGGTCCCGGCGCTGAGGCCCTGGACGTCCATGTTCTCGGCCGCACCGAACGGGCTCGGGTAGTCCTCGACGATCGACACGGCTGCGTCGAAGGCAGAGGCGGAGAGACCCGTGAGATCGATGAGCTTCTGGCGCAGGAAGACCTCGTCGAAGGTCGACTCGCCGGGCTTGTGGATGCAACCCAGCCCGACCCGGAGACCGGCATCAACCGACGCCGTGATCAGTCGGCCGATCTGGTCCACATGTCCGAACTCGTCGTGGAAGTCGTCGAAGCTCGTGTTGATCTCGTCGAGCCCGGCGTCCTTCAGGTCCTGCACCCACTGCCGGGCCTTCTCGTCCGAGGAGGCCCACCATGCGTTGGTGACCACCCGCACGGTCACCTTCTTCTCCTTGACGCGTCGGATGGCGTTGAACAGCTTCTGCTTGTGGAGGGTCGGCTCGCCCCCGGTGAAGGCGACGAGGGAGATGGTGGGCACCTCGTCCAAGCCCTCGATGACGCGGTCGAAGATCTCCTCGGGCATGGGGTACTTCGTGCGCGGGCTGCTGCCCACCGAGCAGTGCCCGCACTCGTAGTTGCACTGGTAGTCGAGGAAGACGGAGAGGATGGCGGGGATCATGTCGGGCCCCCCGCCGTCGGGGCGGCACCGGTCATCCGGCGCTGCACTTCCACAGGGCCGTCGTCGTGTAGACGGCGACGACGAGGGCGATGACGACCAGCGCGGGCATGCCGTAGCCGTTGCGGGCCAGCTCGGCCTCGAAGGCCCTGCTGGCCTCGCGACCCTCGTCGGACAGCAGGTCGACGAGGCGCTGGAACGTCTCGATCTCCTCGGGGGTGAGGGCGAAGGCCAGGTCGTCGGGCACGACGACGTCGGGATCGTCGATGGTCACCCCCTGGCGACCGAGGTACTCGACGGGATCGTGTCGCAGCTCGGCCCGGGCCTGCTCCTTGGTGGTGAGCTCGGCGTTGAGGGCGAAGACCTCGTGGGCCGTGAGGGCGATGTCGAACGAGGCTTCCTGGGCGAACGTCTCGTACGTCGGTCGGATGGCGACGGCGGTGACAGCGTTCTGGGTCATGGTTCTCCTTGGTGTGTGGTGGGGTGCGTGGTCTCGATCAGCTGTTGGCGTAGTACTCGCCCGAGCTCATGAGGGAGACGAAGAGGTTCAGCAGGTTGTTGCCGCTGGCCTGCAGCTGGCCGGCCCAGTAGGTCCTGCCGCCGGAGTCGGCGATCCGGTCCAGGAAGATGCAGTAGGCACCCGAGTACAGGGCATCGAGCGAGGTCAGCTCGGTCGCCGCGCACGTGGTCACCGAGGACAGTCCACCGACGCGGATGGACGCCGACTCGCTCATGGCGATGAACGATCGGGCCACCTGGAGCCGGGTCTTGGCGGCGGTGTTGAGCTGGCCCACCCAGTAGGCGAGACCCGGGGCGTCCGCGGCCCGGCGCAGGACGTCCTGGTAGAGGTTCTGGACGTAGCCGGTGTTGGTCGAGCCCGAGGCCGTCCAGTACTCGGTCGTGGCGAGCAGGCCGCTCTCGAGGCCCAGCATGTCGCCGCTGTCGATGTCGTCCTGGGCCGCACTCCGCTGGGTGGAGTTGGGGTTGTGACCGACGTACAGGTTGTAGACGGCGAAGGCGACGAGGTCACCGAAGCCCTCCGAGTAGACGAGATCGTTGACGAACGTGGACCGAGGTGAGCCGTTGTTGATCACCGTCGTCCACCAGAGCAGCTCGTTGCTCGTCGGTTGCCGCAGCAAGACGTCGGCGTAGACGCGGGTGACGAACCGCTCGGTCTGGGTGAGCGCGGGCGACGGCTGTGCACCGAACGCCAGCGTGAGGAACATGGTCGAGACGGCCAGGAAGGCCGCACAGGTACGACGAAGACTCCGCCGTTGACGCATCGAGATGTCCTTTCGGGACGTGGCTGAACAGGGTTGTGCTGCGTTGGGTTGCAATTCCTGGTCGCCAGCCTTGACACGCCGTGTGCCGCCGCTGTGCTCCCTCCCCATTGACGGCATGGAAACCGCCAACACCCGCGCTGAACCCCTCCGAAAACCAGTGGATCAACTGGTGTCCCACGGATGGAACCAAAATTTGCGTGCCGTTGTCAACACCCAAGACCGCGAAATTCTGGAGATTGTTCGACGACGCCCGCGGTCAGATCCCGGCGACGACCTCGGCGACGGTCTCGAGGGCGGCGGGGGTGTGGGGCGGCGGGATGTAGACGATGCCGAGGTCGAGGCCGGCCTCGGCGAAGGCCTCGGCCGGGCCGGCGAGGGCCTGGGGGTCGGACGGGTCCAGGAAGAGGTGGGCCGAGGTCATGATCTCGCCCGGGTCGCGGTCGAACGAGGCGCAGTGCTCGGCGATCACGCCCTTCAGCCGCACGTACTCGGCCACGGTCCCGCCGACGAAGTTCCAGTGCTGGGCGACCCGGGCGACCGTGCGCAGGGTGCGCTTCTCGCCGCTGCCGCCGATGCAGATCGGCGGGTGGGGCTGCTGGACCGGCTTGGGCTCGCAGTACGCCTCGTCGAGGGCGTAGTAGGTGCCGGCGTAGGTCGAGCGCTCCTGGGTCAGGAGGGCGACGATCACGTCGCACGCCTCGTCGAAGCGGTCCATGCGGTCCTTGATGCCGAGGAGGTCGATCCCGTAGGCGTTGGCCTCGTCGGTGTTCCACCCGGCGCCGAGCCCGAGCTCGAGGCGACCGTGGGAGATCTGGTCGAGCGTCGCGGCCATGTTGGCGAGGACGGCGGGGTGGCGGTACGGCACGCCGGTGACGAGCACCCCGATGCGGAGCCGGCTCGTCGCCTGCGCCAGCGCGGTGAGGGTGAGCCAGCCTTCGAGGCACGGGCCGCTGCGATCGCTGAAGATCGGCTCGAAGTGGTCGAACGTCCAGCCGGACTCGAACAGCTCGATCTCGTCGGCGGCCTTCCAGACGGCGAGCATGTCGTCCCACGTCGTGGACTGCGGTGAGGTCTTGAAGGCAAGGCGCATGCCGTCAGTCTTGCTGCTGTCGGCCACGGGTCATCGAGCACGGGACGGGCTCAGGCGAGCACGGCGTCGAGTCGTGCGGCCCGGTGGGCGAGGTCGTCGATGGCGATGGGGTCGGCGAGGTCGGCGGCGACCTCGGCGACGGCCCGGTGGCTGGCGGCCGTGAGGTGGACGGTGCCGTCGTGGTCGATGCGATCGACGCCATCGCCTACGGCCATCCGCTCGTTGAACGCGACGGCGTCGGCCTCGGACAGCCCCGGTGGGAGGTCGAGGGCGACAGAGCCGTCGGCGATCCGGACCGGGTACCCGCCGGGGAGCCCGGCCGGCGCGGCGGTGGAGTGGCGCCGCGGGCTGGCGCCGGGAAGCAGTGCGGCGAGGACCGGGATGACGGCGGCCGCGGTGACGACGTTGAAGCGCGGCCCGGGGGCGAGCGGCGGCGCCTGGTAGGCCAGCGCGTCGGCTCGTCGTCCGTCGTCGCCGAGATGGACCTGGCAGCGCTGTTCCGGATCGGCCGGCGGGCGGGCCTGCATGACGTCGACGACCTGGGAGTGGTGCCCGAGCACGCGGATCAGCGGCAGAGGTCGTTCCGGGTCGGCGGCCCGCAGCGCGGCCCGCACCCGCAGCTGGATCATGGCGACGTTTCCCAGGCCGACGGTGGGGGCCAGCCCGAGGCGG
>DATHEV010000431.1:0-4120 GCA_035318405.1 Iamia sp. | reverse complement strand
CCGACGCCATCACCGCCGTCCACCCCGACCTGGGCGACTGGGAGGGCCACGACCTGCCCCGCGAGCGGCGCGCCCCTCGGGACGACGGGAACGAGGTGCTCGGGTACCCGGCGCTGCTCGACGACGGGCGGGCCGTGGCGGTCACCGTGTTCTCCCGACCCGAGGTGGCGGCGCGCGTCATGGCCGGGGGCCTGCGGCGGCTCGTCCTGGCCTCGGTGCCCGTCGGCGTCCGGGGGCTCGAGCGCGAGCTCACCGACGAGGTGCGTCTCGCCCTGGCGGCGGCGCCCGAGCTGACCCTCGGCGGGCTGCTGCGCGACGCCATCGAGGCGGCGGCGGGTGCCATCGTCGACGCCCACGGCGGGGTCACGTGGACGGCGGCCGGCCGCGACGAGATCCTCGCCGGGGCCCGATCCGACCTGCGGGCCACCGCCTCGCGCACCCTGCGCGACGCCGGGCGCGTCGTGGTCACGGCGGCCGAGGCCGAGCGATGGCTCGACCGGTTGGTGGCCCCGACGCTGGCGGTGCCCGTCGCCGACGCCCGCGCCCACCTCCAGCGGCTCGTCCGACCGGGGTTCGTGGCCTCGGCCGGCACCGGCCGCCTGCCCGACGTGGCCCGCTACGTCCGCGGCATCGTCGTCCGGCTCGAGAAGCTGGCCGAGGCGCCCGGCCGCGACGCCCAGCGCATGGCCGAGGTGGCGGTCGTCGAGCGGTCCTACCGCGACCTGCTGGGCGCGCTGCGCCCCGACCAGGTCACGCCCCGGGTCGTGGCCGCCGGCTGGCTGCTCGAGGAGCTGCGCGTCGGGCTGTTCGCCCAGGCGCTCGGCACGCGGGCCCGGGTGAGCACCACCCGGGCCCGGGCCGAGATCGAGGCCCTCTGGTCCGGCGACCTCGACGAGAGGTAGAGGCCGCCGGGCGCGGAGCGCCGGTCAGTTCCGCGAGGGGAAGATGCCCTCGAGGGCGATGCAGTAGTTGAGCGTCAGGTACGGCGCCCGGTTCTCGTGGGGCTGGCTGCCCCCCGCCATGCCGATGGTCTGCGGCGCCAGGGTGGCGTTGGCGGTGGCGACGGCGGCGTAGACCGGCGAGGCGGTGCCACCGAGGATGTTCTGCGACGGGTTCTTGGACGACGAGTCGGAGGTGCTGGCCAGCACGGAGTGGGTGTGCTGAGGCATCTCCGTCTGGATCAGGGTCACCGTCTCGACGCCCGACACCTGGCCCAGGTCGTAGAACTGGAGACCCGGGCCCTGCCCCGAGCTGATGGCTCTCCGGCCGCGGAGGTCGGGCAGGGCGAAGGTGGTCTGCCCGTTGCCCCCGTAGGTGGTGCCGAGGAGCGAGAACAGCGCGGTCATCTGCGAGATGGCCATGATCTGGCCGTTGCAGAACGCCCAGCTGCGCGGGGCGAAGTTGTAGGGGAAGAGGCGGATCTCTCCGAGGTACGGCTGGGACATCGTGGGCTCCTAGTTCCGGGACGGGAAGATGCCCTCGAGGGCGATGATGAAGCTGATCACCTGGTAGGGCTGCATGTTCTGGTGGGGCTGGTTGCCCCCCGTGAGCGTGAGGGTCTGGCCGTTCATGAAGTTCCCGTTGGGTGCGACCGCGTAGGTCGGCGTCGCCGTCCCCCCCAGGACGTTGTTCGCCGGGTTCTTGACGGTGGAGTCCCCGCTGGTGACGTTGATCAGGTGGTTGTGCTGCGGCATCTCCGAGGTGATCAGCGTGACGGTCTCGGACCCGGACAGCTCGCCCATGGTGCGGTTCGTCAGGCCGGTGCCCTGGCCCTGGTGCACGGGCACCCGGCCCCGCAGGTCGGGCAGCCCGAAGGTGGTCTGCCCGTTGCCCCCGAACTGGGTGCCGAGCAACGAGAACAGGGCGCTGTTCTGCGCAATGCTCATGATCTGGCCGTTGCAGAGGGCCCAGCCTCGGGGGGCGAAGTTGAATCCGGCCATGGAGATCTGGCCTACGTAGGGCTCGACGGACATGGTGCTTCCTCCCGCCGCCCGGAGGCGGCCTGTTCAGTGTGAGTTGTTGACGACGATCTGGGACGACCGGTGCGTGACGCCCCGGTCGACAGCGGAGAGGAGGAGCGTCGTCACTCCTCGGCCCGGGATGGTGACCGGGCACAGGCCGGCGACGGCCGCCCCCCGATCGGTCCGCAGCTCGACCGCGAAGGAGCCGACATCGCCGGCCGGCGCCCCGCGCACATCTTCGACACCCGCCACCGTGACGCGCACCCGGCCCGCGGGCCCGTCGACGGCGATCTTCTTGCCGACCAGAGGCGTCCAGTGGTCCCGCCGGAGCCCGGTGACCGCCTGACCGCCGGTGGCGCGGGCCGGAGCGGCGGCGCCCGCGGCCGCCGATCCCAGCGGTCCGGCCACCATGGCGGCGCCGGCGGCCGACGCCGAGAGGACGAGCACGCTCCTTCGCGACCAGTTCGTGCTCGCATCCATGGCAGCTCCCGTCCGATCGCAGGGCCCCGGTGAGGCCTGTGTCACATGAACCTACACAGCGTCTGCCAGGAACGCTCACGGAGTGTGGCGAGGTGGATTCGAGACGTTGCCTCAGACAGCGGCTGACCGTAGCGCGGCATCGAGGGCCGTGCTGACGTGACAGTCGACGACCAGGTGGATGCGCGACTCCTCGCCCGGGTTGCGGGCCGAGTGACGACGGCTGGCATCGACGTACCAGCACTCGCCGGGGAGGACGGGCACGACGGCGCCGTCGACCACCAGCTCGGCCCGGGGCGAGGTCGTGACGCCGACGTGGAGCCGGACCTCTCCATAGGCGTGACCCAGCTGGTGGTCATGGTGCTCGCGGATCTCGGCTCCGGGTCCGAGCCGGAGGAATCGGGCCGACTGGAGGTCCGCGGGGATGGCGTCGAGCACAGCCGCCGCGCTCGGGCAGCGGGCGAGCAGCTCGGTGGCGGCGAACCCGGTGGCGGTCGGATCCGGGTAGCCGGCGAACGAGCCCACTCCACCGACCGGCGCCCGCAGGGTGGCGGTGCTCCAGTCCCCGGCGTAGATGCCCGTGTTGAAGTGCAGCTCCCACACGTCGTCCTCGAGGGCGAGCACCTCGCGCGCCAGCTCGTCGGCCGGGAACGTCCAGGGCAGGCGCACGGCGCCCGGCAGCGGGTCCGGTCCGGTCATGGCCGACCGGCCTCGACCAGCCGGGCGCGCACCGGGTCGAGCCACCGGGCCGCCACGGCGACGATGTCGGCGGGCACCTCGAGGGCGCCGGCGTAGGGCTGCCCCGGGTTCTTGGCGTCGCGCCGCCCGGCGGCCGCCATGGCGGCGCGATCGGTGGCTTCGAGGCCGAGCCCGAAGTGCGGGGCGATCACGTCGGCCACCGCGCCAGGGAGGTCGGCGTGATCGACGAAGCGACCGTCGGCCCCGGCGTGGTCGAGGGCCGCCCCGGCCAGCGCGGCGAGGACGCGTGCGGTGTGCTCGTCGGGATCGAGGCCGGGCGGGAGGCCCGGGTCCCAGGCCGGCCACGGGCCCGGGATGCCACCGGGCATGACGTGGACGCCCCGCACCCGGCGGTGCGACGCCAGCACGGCGGCGCCGTCGCGGTGGACGAACACCCACGGCACGCCGGGCAGGGCGGCCCGCAGGATGGGCAGATCGGCCACCGCCCAGGCGTCGAGCTTGAGCACGCAGCCGGTGTGGTCGGCGTGGCGCAGCCGGGCCAGGGCGTCGATCACCCCCCGGACGTGGTCCGGTCCGACGGCGGAGCCGTCGGGCAGCCGATGGGCGGCGCGGGCGAGGCGCAGGGCCGTGTCGACGGAACCGGGCTCGGACAGCACCAGCAGCCGAGGCAGGGCGTCGAGCACCTGCGCCACCAACGTCGAGCCGCAGCGGGAGAGGTGGAGCACGACCCCGGCCACCGGTAGCGCCGGGGCCCGGGCGGCGTCGGTGACGACGTCGGCCAGCCGCGTGCGGGCTCCGAACAGCAGCCGGAAGGGGTGGCGCAGCGCCCGCTCGACGGTCTGGTCGAAGAAGGGGTCGTCGAAGGTGAGGCCGGCGGTGTGCACCCACTCGACGACCGGCCCGTCGGGCCCCGGCGAGAGCCGCCACGGCGTCCAGTCGGCCACGTCGTCCCACGTCGCCCGGGGGGGATCGGGCCGCACCGG
>DATHEV010000430.1:0-3125 GCA_035318405.1 Iamia sp. | reverse complement strand
CACCACCGACACCTCGGCCCTCGCCATCCTCGACGCCCAGGACGTGGCCGCCGGCCCCGTCGCCCGCGTCCACCTGCCGGTGAAGGTGCCCTTCGGCTTCCACGGCCTGTGATTCCGGAGGACGAGATCTGACACACCGGGGGTGAGCGCCCCCCGTCCGGTGACGTCCCGACGTGGTGGATCGTCGCGCTAGGTTGCGGGCTCCGTCGACGACAGGAGTGGGGGCACATGGCCACCGAGTTCTCGCGGGGACAGAAGAGCCCGCTGTCCAACCTGACCCCAGGTACCGACCTCTACGTCGGCGTCAAGATCGACGGTCCCGGATCGTGGGACATCTCCTGCTTCGGCCTCGACGAGGCCGACAAGCTGTCCGACGACAGCTACTTCATCTTCTTCAACCAGCCGAAGTCGCCCGAGGAGTCGATCCAGCAGCTCGGGGCGCAGAGCGGCGACACCGAGTCGTTCCGTCTCACGCTCGACAAGGTGCCGGACAAGATCCGCAAGCTCTCGATCTGCGCGGCGAGCGAGGACGCCACCGCCGGCCAGATCACCAGCGGCTGGTTCCGCATCGTCGTCGGCGGCGAGGAGGTGGCGAAGTTCTCCTTCTCCGGCGCCGACTTCGCCGGCGAGCGGGCCGTCATCATCGGCGACGTCTACATGAAGAGCGTCTGGCGGGTCGCCGCCGTGGGCCAGGGCTTCGCCGGCGGACTGGCCGACCTGATCCGCTCCTACGGCGGCGAGGTGGCCGACGACGAGCCGGCCGCCGCTCCTCCGCCCGCCAACACCGGCTTCGCCCCGCCCCCCGGCGGACCGGCTCCCGCCCCGGGCTTCGCCCCGCCCCCCGGGGGCCCGGCCCCCGCTCCACCGCCCCAGCAGGCCCCGCCCCAGTTCGGTGCTCCGGCGGGCGGACCCGCCCCGGCTCCGCCGCAGCAGGCCCCGGCGGCCGGCGGCGCCATCGACCTGACGAAGGTCCCGGCCGGCGGCTACGCCGACACGCCGACGCAGTACCAGCCGACGCCGCCCGGGGCCATGGTCAGCCTGGAGAAGTACAAGGAGAAGCCGACCACCGGCCGGTACACCCAGCAGAGCTCGAAGATGATCAAGGTGACCCTCGGCGCCGAGGTCCTCACCCGCAAGGGCTCGATGGTCGCCTACCAGGGCAACATCGAGTTCGACCACAAGGGCTCGGGCGGCCTGAAGAAGATGCTCGAGAACAAGATGACCGGCCAGGGCCTGAGCATGATGATCTGCAAGGGCGAGGGCGAGGTCTTCCTGGCCGAGGACGCCACGGACCTCCACATCGTCGAGCTCAACGGCCGCACCATCAACATCAACGCCAACAACGTCCTCTGCATGGACGCCACCCTCTCGGTGGAGACCAAGCGGATGGAGAGCGCCGGGCTCCCCGGCGGCGGCTTCTTCCACATCGAGGTGACGGGTCAGGGCACGATCGTCGTCATGACCCACGGCACCCCGATGACGATCCCGGTGGCGGGCCCGACCTCCACCGACGTCAACGCCACCGTGGCCTGGTCCGCCGGCATGCGCGTCAGCGTGTCGAACCAGGTCAGGGTCCAACGCAACCTGTACGCCGGCCAGTCGGCCGAGGCCGGATGCCTCGACTTCATGGGGATGGGCGAGGCCTTCGTGGTCGTCCAGCCCTACGAGGTCTGAAAGGAGCACCATGGATGGCTTCCTGATGCAGCAGTACCAGGCGACCCCGATCGGCGATCGCATGTCGAACCACGGCTCGAAGATGGCCAAGGTCATCATGCAGCCGGGTGTCGACGTCATGGCCAAGGCCGGGTCGATGGTCGCCTACAAGGGCCTCATCGACTTCAACCCCAACCCGCCGTCGATGGGCAACTTCATCAAGTCGTTCGCCACCGGTGAGGGCGTCCAGCTGATGCAGGCCACCGGCCAGGGCGAGCTCTACGTCGCCGATTACGGCAAGGAGGTCGTCGTGATGCAGCTCAGCAACGAGGCCCTGTCGGTCAACGGCCCGAACATCCTCGCCTTCGAGAACACGCTCTCGTGGGGCATCGAGCGGGTGAAGGACGTGAAGATGGCCTTCTCCGGGATGGGCATGTTCAACGTCGTGCTCCGGGGCCAGGGCTGGGTGGCGCTCACCAGCCGGGGCACGCCGGCCGTGCTCGACACCCGCGAGGCCCCGACCTTCGTCGACACCGATGCGCTGGTCGCCTTCACCGAGGGCCTGCAGATCACGCCCCGGCGCACGGCCAAGTTCAGCAGCCTGATCCCCGGTCGGGGTTCCGGTGAGGCCTTCCAGCTCGGCTTCCAGGGCCAGGGTTTCGTCGTGGTCCAGCCGGCCGAGGATGCGTCGTCCAAGTTCTCAGTGCGAGGTTGAGGAGAGACCCATGGGCTATCCCCCCCAAGGTGGCTACCCCCCACAGCCCGGTCCGCCGGGCCAGCCGGGCGGTTACCCGCCCCAGCCCGGTGGCTACCCGCCCCAGCCGGGCGGCTACCCCCCGCAGCCGGGCATGCCCGGCCAACCCGGCATGCCCGGTCAACCCGGTGGCTACCCGCCGGGCTACGGGCAGCCGCCCGGCATGGGCAACATCTACGGCGCTCCCGGCTCCGACGGCTTCGGGCGCGACACGCTGTTCGGCAACACGCCGATCGAGAACAGCGACGCCTTCGCCCTCCAGAACTCGAAGATGCTCAAGGTCACCCTCGGCCAGCAGTCGGGGATGAAGGACCTCTTCGCCAAGGCCGGTTCGATGATCGCCTACCAGGGCGGCGTCACCTTCGACGGCAACTCCCGGTCGTGGGCCCAGCAGGTCACCGCCAGCTTCGGCGGCCAGGCCCTGCCCCTCATGAAGGTCTCCGGTGCCGGCACCGTCTACTTCGCCAACCAGGCCCAGGATCTCTTCATCCTCGAGCTCAAGGGCGACGCGTTCACCATCGACAAGGACAACCTCCTGGCCTTCAGCAGCGGGCTGCGGTGGGACATCGTCCGCGTCGACACCGGCGGCCAGAGGGTCGGCGGCATGGACGCCTTCAACATCGAGCTGACCGGCAACGGCAGCTTCGTCGCCTGCTCGCAGGGCGCCCCGCTGGTGATGAACGTCGACCCGTCGAACTACTACTTCGCCGACGCCGAC
>DATHEV010000429.1:0-4421 GCA_035318405.1 Iamia sp. | reverse complement strand
AACCCCCGGCGAACTCGGTGGAGTAGGTGACCGAAACCGGTCACCTATCCCACCGAGTTGGCCGTCGTTGGGGGCTAGGCGGGGGCGACCGTCACCGGGATGCCGTTGACCGCGGCGTTGCCGCTGGGGACGTCGACGAAGGTGCCGGGTGAGAGGATGTTGCTGTTGACGCCGGCGTGCTCCGACGCGATCGACGTGCGGGTGCCGGGCTTGTCGTGGCCCCAGCCGTGCGGGAGCGAGACGACGCCGGGGCGGATGTCGGCGGTCAGCTCGACCGGCACCTCGATCGAGCCCGCCTCGGACGCCACCGTGGCCACGCCCCCGTCGACCAAGCCGTACCGGTCGGCGTCGGACGGGTGGATCTGGAGGGTGCAGCGGTCCTTGCCCTTCACCAGCACCGAGACGTTGTGCATCCAGGAGTTGTTGGACCGCAGGTGGCGTCGGCTCACGAGCACCAGGTCGTCGGGCTCGCGCTCCAGGCGCTCGGCCAGTCGGGGCAGGTCGGCGGTGATGTACGGCGGCGCCAGCACGACCTTCCCGCCGGGGACGGTCAGGACCTCGGCCAGCTGGGCCACGTTGGGTCCGAGGTCGACGCCGTGGGGCTGCTCCTTCAACCGCTCGAGCGTCAGCCCGTCGGGCACCTCGCCGTAGCGGTCGCCGAAGGGCCCGGACCGCAGGGTCAGGTCGAGCAGCCGCTCGGGACCGCCCTCGGCGTAGAGGCCCTCGGCCGCGTACCGCTCCCGCACGGCGGCCCCGTCGATCCCCCGGGTCGAGGCCATGACGTCGAAGTAGCCGTCGTCGATGGCGGTGACGTCGGCGGTCGCCGCGTCCTGGCCGAGGCAGGCGCACGCCAGGCGGATGAGGATCTCCCACTCGAGAGGGCGGCCGTCCGAGGGCGGGAAGATCGCCGGCGACCAGTTGGCCCCCGAGCCGACGGCGAAGTTCCAGATCAGGTCGTCGTGGTGGGGCTGCTCCAGCGGCGACAGGCCCGGGAGGATGACGTGGGCGTGGCGCGTCGTCTCGTTCATCCAGTTGTCGACGCTGATCATGCAGTCGAGCCCGGCCAGGGCCTCGTCGAGCCGGTCGCCGCCCGGGGCCGACAGCACCGGGTTGCCGGCCACCGTGAACAGGGCCCGGATCTGGCCCTCGCCCGGCTCGGCGATCTCCTCGGCCAGGCAGCTCACCGGCACGTGCCCGAGCACCTCGGGTGCGCCGCGCACCCGGGTCCTCCAACGCCCGAACTCGGGCTTGCCGCCCTCCAGCCCGGGCATGGGCAGGTCGGTGACCGGCCAGGCCGCCGGGCGGGGGAACATGCTGCCGCCCTCGGCGTCGAGGTGGCCGGTGATGGTGTTGAGCACGTCGACCAGCCAGGAGGCGAGCGTGCCGAACTCCTGGTTGCAGGTGCCGATGCGGCCGTAGACGACGGCCCGCTCGGTGGCGGCCAGCTCGCGGGCGAGCGTGCGGATGCGGCCGGCATCGATGCCCGTCACGGCCTCGACCCGCTCGGGCGTCCAGTCGGCAACGAGACGGCCGACCTCGTCGACCCCGTCGACCAGTCCCTCGGCCGGGCCCAGGCGCACCAGTCCCTCCTCGAACACGACCTGGCACAGAGCCAGCAGGAGGGCGGCGTCGGTGCCGGGCGTGATGGCCAGCCACTCGTCGGCCTTCGCCGCCGTGCCGGTCCGGCGGGGGTCGATCACGACGACCTTGCCGCCCCGGTCGCGGATGGCGTCGATGTGGCCCATCACGTCGGGACAGCTGAGCAGCGAGCCCTGCGACGCCGCCGGGTTGGCGCCCATGACGACGAGCAGGTCGGTGCGGGGGATGTCGGGCACGGGGATGCGCCACATGCCCCCGTACATGAGGTGGGAGCTGACGTTCTTGGGCCACTGGTCGACGGTGCCGGCGCTGTAGATCATGGGGATGCCGGACATCCCGATGAGGATCCCGACGTAGCGCCCGAGGCTGAAGGCGTGAGCCAGCGGGTTGCCGACGTAGGCGGTGACGGCCTCGATCCCGTGCTCGGCGATCACCGGGGCCAGCAGCTCGGTGCAGCGGTCGAACGCCTCGGTCCAGGTCGCCTCCCGCCAGGTGTCGCCGTCGCGGATCATCGGCACCCGCAGCCGGTCGGGGTCGTGGTGGAGGTGGCCGAGGGTCGTGCCCTTGGGGCAGAGGTAGCCCTTGCTCCAGACGTCCTCGCGGTCGGGGCGGATCAGCACGACCTGCTCGCCCTCGACGTGGACCTCGAGCCCGCACATGGCCTCGCACAGCGGGCACGTGCGGAGGTGGATCTCGCGTGCGGGTGCGGCCTCGGCTGTGTCGGTGGTCACGCCCCGACCTTACACTCAGGTCGAGATGTGTAAAGCCGGGACAAGACGGCGGTGGAGATAGGCCCGGAGGTCGGCGTCGGTGCGGTGGCGGGTGCCGTCGTCGACCATCAGCGAGACGACGAACCGCATCACCGTCTCGGCCACCTCGTCGAGCTCGTCGGCCAGCTGCGGCTCCCACCGGACGAGCGGCGCCAGCAGCGACCGCGACACCTCGACCGACTCGGCCGCCAGGGCCTGGCCCGGCCGCACCAGCCCGACGAGCGAGGCCGACGGGTCGGCCCGGTACTCCCGCACGGCGGCGACGACCGTCTCGACCACGAACTCGGCGCCGCTGGCGGCGCTCGACTCGGCCTCGGCGACGACCCGCTCGCTGATGCGCTGGGCGGCCCGCCCCGACACCTCGACGAAGAGGTCGTCCTTGGTCCGGACGTGGGCGTACAGCGTCGGCCGGCTGACCCCGGCCTGCGCCGCCACCTCGCTCATGGTGGTCTTGGCCCACCCGAGGCGGACCAGGCAGTCGACGGCCGCATCGACGATCCTCTCGCGGGTCGAGGGCTGCTCCACAGCCGTCAGCCTGGCACGGAGCCTGTAGTCTGCTTTCCCGACAGGAGATGGGGTGATGAGGGTGCGGGACGAGGTCGACATCGCCATCGTGGGCGCGGGAGCGGCCGCCACCCTGCTCGCCCACGCCGTGGGGCGATGTCGCCCCGAGGCCACGGTCGCCGTGATCGGCACCGGCCACGCCCCGGGGCGTGGCGTCGCCTACAGCACCACCGACGACCAGCACCGCATGAACGTCCCCGTGCGCCGGCTCTCGGTCGACGCCGACGGCTCCGACCACCTCGCCCGGTGGATCGGGGACACCGACCCCGAGGCCTACATCCCCCGCGCCACCTACGGCGCCTACCTGTCCGCTCAGCTCCAGGCGACCGCTGCCGACGTCATCGACGCCCGCGTCGTGTCCCTCGACCGAAGTGGCGATCAGACCCGGCGGGAAGCCGCCGGATCCGATCGCCACTTCGAGGTGGGGTTGGCGGGTGGGGGCACCGTGCGGGCCGCCCAGGTCGTCCTCGCCACCGGTCCGCCGCCGGGGCCGGGACCGGTGGCGCTGCCGGACCACCCGCGGGTCGTGGCCGACCCGTGGACGACCGACCTGGCCGAGCGGGCGGCGGAGGCCGGGGCCGTCCTCGTGCTCGGCACCGGCCTGACCATGGTCGACGTGGCCCTCACGGCGACGGCGGCGGGCGCCACCGTCATCGGCCTCTCCCGGCACGGGTACGTGCCGCGGGCCCACCCGGTGCGACGGGAGTCCCCGACCGAGGGGTTCCCCATCCCGGCCGGTCCGCTCACCGCGGCCCGAGTGCGCCGGCTGGTCGTGATGTACGGCCGCACCGAGCCGGCGGGGTGGCCGGCGGCGATGGATGCGATGCGGGACCGGGCCGACGACGTCTGGGCCCGGCTGCCCGAGGCCGAGCAGGCCAAGCTCCTGCGGCGGGGCCTGAGCGCCTGGACCGTGCACCGCCACCGCATGGCGCCGGCCGTCGCCGACCGCTTCTCCTCGCTGGCCCGGAGGGGCCTGATCCGCGTCGAGCGGGGCACGGTCGCCGAGGTCACCGCCGACGACGACGGCGCCGTGGTGCGCACCCGGGACGGCCGGTGCCGCCGGGCCGGGCTGGTGGTGTCCTGCACCGGTCCCAGCGCCGATGTGGGCCGCACCACCGATCCCCTGCTCCGCCACCTCCTCGACACGGGCATCGCCGCCCTCGGGCCCCACCGCATGGGGCTGGCCGTCGACCCCTGCGGCGCCCTCCTCGCCGCCGACGGCGCGCCGAGCCCGGGGCTGTGGACCGTCGGGCCCCTCCGCAAGGGCACGCTGTTCGAGACCACCGCCATCCCCGAGCTCCGCGCCCAGGCCCAGGCCCTCGCCCCCCTGCTCAGCCCCGGAGCGACGACGCCAGGCTGAGGGCCTGCGGACCACGAGGTGCCTGGCACCTCGTGGTCACCTCAGGCGCGGCGGAGGCTGCGGGCGACGCCGATGGCCTCGTCGACGGCGGCGGCGAGCTGGGTCTCGACGGCCTCGGAGATGACGCT
>DATHEV010000428.1:0-10614 GCA_035318405.1 Iamia sp. | reverse complement strand
TCCCACCGGCGAGACCCTCCACACGCACTGGATCACCTTCACCAGACGACCCGCCTGCGACCGCGACGAGAACCGGCCGCCTGACGGCGGGCACCCACGGGACCATCACCCACCCCCAGCCACCCCCGGCCCATCGACCCGCGGGGTGGCACCCCCGCGCCCAAACCCACGAGCGCCGGCGCGCCGCGGAGGGATTCGCAGGGCAGGTCCTAGATCTCCTCGATGACCACGCCCAGGTGGGCCGCGGCGATGCCGACCACCCAATGCTCGCCTCCAGGTCCTGGCGTACTTCGGTGAGGCCCGCCGCCATGGCCTCGGGGGACTGGTCGAACGCCTTGAGGAAGCCCATGGACCGAGGGGACCACGTCTCGCCGGCGACGACTTGAGCGATCGGTACGCAACCGCCGTCGTACCCTGCCCCCATGGCGTACGACGCGGCCTTCGCCGCCACCCTGGTCGACGTGACCTGGGACGAGGAGATCGTCCCGGCGCTGGAGGACTACATCCGGATCCCCAACATCAGCCCGGAGTACGACCCGGGCTGGGCCGAGGCCGGCCACATGGACCGGGCCGTCGAGCTGGTCCGGGCCTGGCTGGCGTCGCGCTCGATCCAGGGCATGACCGTCGAGGTCGTCCGGCTCGAGGGCCGCACCCCGGTGATCCTGGCCGAGGTCCCGGGCACTGCCGGCGACGCGGCCGACACCGTTCTCCTCTACGGCCACCTGGACAAGCAGCCGCCGCTGGACGGCTGGCGCGAGGGACTGGCCCCGTTCGAGCCGGTGATCGAGGGCGACCTCCTCTACGGCCGGGGCGGGGCCGACGACGGCTACGCCGCCTTCGCCTCGCTCACCGCCATCGAGGCCCTGCGGGCGGCCGGCGGCACCCACACGAGGTGCGTCGTGCTGATCGAGGCCAGCGAGGAGTCCGGCAGTCCCGACCTGCCCGCCTACGTCGCGCACCTGGCCGACCGGATCGGCACGCCCTCGCTCGTGGTCTGCCTGGACTCGTGGTCACCCGACGACCAGCGCCTGTGGCTCACCACCTCGCTGCGGGGCCTGATCCAGGCCCGCCTGCGGGTCGACGTCCTCCACGACGGGATCCACTCGGGCATGGCCGGCGGCGTCGTCCCCTCGTCGTTCCGGGTGCTCCGTCACCTCCTCGACCGGGTCGAGGACAGCGCCACGGGGGCCATCCGGCTCCCCGAGATGCAGGGCGAGATCCCCGACGAGCGCCGCACCCAGGCCGAGGCGGCCGTCGCCGCCGGGGTCGACCCCCGGGCCGAGCCGCCGTGGGTCACCGACCCGATCGACGACGACCCCGTCGCCCTCATGCTCGCCAACACATGGGGCCCGTGTCTCTCGGTCACGGGCCTGGGCGGGGCGCCGCACCCGGAGGAGGCCGGCAACGTCCAGCGGGCCTACACCGAGGCGGCCCTGTCGCTGCGTCTGCCCCCCGGCGTCGACGCCGGCCCTGCGGCTGCGGCCCTCGAGCGGGCGCTGACCACCGACGTCCCGGCCGGGGCGAAGGTCACCCTCACGAGCCAGTCGGCCGAGACGGGCTGGGCCGCCCCGCCCACCGCCGGGTGGCTGGCCGCCGCCCTCGACACGGCCTCGACCGAGGCCTTCGGCCAAGCCGCCGGCAGCGTCGGGGTCGGCGGCAGCATCCCGTTCATGGCCATGCTGGGCGAGAAGTTCCCCGAGGCCCAGTTCGTCATCACCGGCGTCCTCGTCCCCGGCTCCAACGCCCACGGCCCCAACGAGTCGCTCCACATCCCCACCGGCAAGAGCGTCACCGCCGCCGTCGCCACCATCCTCGCCGCCCACGCCGAGCGCTGACGGCGGCCGGGGCTGGACCCCTAGTCTCCACCGATGGCTGCTGGAGGAGAGCACGGGACCAAGGCCGTCGTCGCCGCGATGCTGGCGAACGGGGCGATCGCCATCGCCAAGTTCGTGGCCTTCCTGGTCACGGGGGCGTCGTCGCTGCTGGCGGAGAGCATCCACTCGGTGGCCGACACCGGGAACCAGGGTCTGCTGCTGCTGGGCGGCAAGCGGGCCAAGCGGTCCGAGGACGAGGAGCACCCCTTCGGCTACGGCCGGGAGCGGTACTTCTGGAGCTTCGTCGTCGCCATCGTGCTGTTCATGCTCGGCGCCGTCTTCGCCGTCTACGAGGGCATCCACAAGATCCAGCACCCCGAGCACCTCGACAGCCCGATCTGGGCCTACGGCGTGCTGATCTTCGCCATCGTCGTCGAGGGCCTCAGCTTCCGGACCGCCATCGTCGAGGCCAACAAGGTGCGGGGCCGGGCGTCGTGGAGCCAGTTCATCCGCAACGCCAAGTCCCCCGAGCTGCCCGTCGTCCTCCTCGAGGACTCGGGCGCCATGGCCGGCCTCGTCATCGCCCTGGCCGCGGTGACGACCTCCGAGGTCACCGGCGATCCGATCTGGGACGGCATCGGCACCCTCACCATCGGCATCCTCCTCGGCATCATCGCCGTCATCCTCGTGATCGAGATGAAGTCGCTGCTGATCGGCGAGTCGGCCACCAGGAAGGACGTCGAGAGCATCCGGGCCGCGGTCGAGATCGACCCCGCCGTCAAGCAGCTGATCCACATGCGCACCCAGCACCAGGGCCCCGAGGAGCTGCTGATCGGGATGAAGGTCGAGCTCGACCACACGCTCACCTTCCCCGAGGTCAGCGAGGTCGTGAACCGGATCGAGCGCACCGTGCGCCGGGCCGTCCCCATGGCCCGGATCATGTACATCGAGCCCGACGTCACCGACGCCCGCCGCGCCGCCCCGACCATCGGCGAGCACGACCCGGGCCACGACGTGCCCCAGGAGATCCGGGCCAAGCAGAAGATCGAGGACGACCGTGGCGCCCTCGGCGTCGGGATCCCCCTCGAGGACGATCTCTAGGCCGTCTTGACCGGCTCCGGAATACCCGACAAGGTGGATCGGGTTTCAAGGGAGACCGCTGAGAGACAGTCCACCACGGAGGACACCTGATGGCCGTACGCCTGGGCGACGATGCCCCGAACTTCACCGCCGAGACCACCGAGGGCACCCTCGACTTCTACGACTGGAAGGGTGACAGCTGGGCGGTCCTGTTCAGCCACCCCAAGGACTTCACCCCGGTCTGCACGACCGAGCTGGGGGCCGTGGCCGGTCTCAAGTCCGAGTTCGACAAGCGTGGCGTCAAGGTCATCGGCCTGTCGGTCGACCCGGTCGACAAGCACGCCGACTGGACCCAGGACATCGAGGACGTCACCGGCAACACCGTGAACTTCCCGCTGATCGCCGACGAGGACCACTCGATCGCCGAGGCCTACGACATGCTCCCGAACACCGCCGGCGTCGAGCTGGCCGAGGTCATGACGGTCCGCTCCGTGTTCGTGATCGGCCCCGACAACAAGGTCAAGCTCTCGCTGACCTACCCGGCCTCGACCGGCCGGAACTTCGACGAGGTCATCCGGGTCATCGACTCGCTCCAGCTGACGGCCAAGCACAAGGTCGCCACCCCGGCCGACTGGAAGCAGGGCGAGGACGTCATCATCACCGGCGCCGTCTCCAACGAGGAGGCCGACGAGAAGTTCCCCGGCTACGAGACCGTCAAGCCCTACCTCCGCACCACCAAGCAGCCCTCCTAGACCTCGCGGAACCCACCCCGCCCTGCGAACTCGGGGGGAGATGTGACCCTGCAGGGGCACATCTCCCCCCGAGTTCGGGCGTTTTCAGGGGTCAGGGCTAGACGGTGGCGGCGGCGCCGATGCCGGCGGCCTGGCGGAAGGCGGTCTCCCAGCCGTTGGCGACGAGGCCGATGCGGGCCAGGGCGATGGCGGCGACGGACCGCTCGGCCACGGCGTCGGCCCGGCCGGCGGCCTCGGCGGCGACGGCCGAGGCCAGGCTGATGACGGCCTGGCCGACCCGGTCGTCGGTGGCGTCGACGGTGGCGTGCGCCCGGGCGAGACGTTCGGCGGCCTCGTCGGCCCGGTCGGCCCGGACGAGCGCCAGCCCGGCGGCCACGTCGGCCAGGGCCCGGTCGAGGTAGGTCGCCTCGTCGCAGCGGGGCACGGCGTCGGCGGCGGCGAGGGCGGCGTCGAGCTCGCCCCGGCCCGCCTCGATCACGGCGGCGGCGGCGTACCCGAAGGCCCGGCCGCCGGGGTCGGGAGCGTCGGGACGCCCGCCCTCCTGCAACGTCGCCAGGGCGAAGGTGGCCTTCGACTCGGCCGCGCCCAGGGTGCCGCCGGCCTCGGGGCTGCGCACGTGGGCCAGCACCTGGGCGGCCCGCTCGGGCTCGCCGACCTGCACGGCCAGGGCGAGCGTGGCCACGTCGCCCACGCCGGCCTTCCCCGGGCCGCGGCCCACGACGGCGGACTCGGCCAGGGCGAAGAACCCGTCCTCGATCCGGCCGCTCATGGCGAGGGCCCGGCCGTGGGTGGCCAGGCAGATCGACAGGCCCCACGGGTCACCGAGGTCACGGAACGACTGGGTCGCCTGGCCGGTGTGCTCGAGGGCGCCGGCGACATCGCCGTCCCACAGGCGCAGCGACCCGAGCAGGCCCCGCATCATGGCCGTGGCCCACCGGTCCTCGTGACCCGAGGCGGAGGCCAGGATCTCGTCGGCCAGGGCCTGGGCCTCGTCGCGCCGGCCCTGGGCGAAGCGCACGAAGGCGAGGAGGCCGCGGGCCCACGACCGCCCGACCACCTCGTCGACCTCGTCGAACAGCTCGAGGGCCCGCTCGACCTCGGCCTCGGTGGCGGCCACGTCGCCCACCAGCATCCCGACCCAGGCCAGGTTCTGGGCGACCCAGCCCTGGCCGGCGGCGTCGCCGACACGGGCGAAGGCCTCGCCGGCCTCGTCCAGGGCGGCGCGGGCGGCGACCAGGTCGGATCCGAACATGTGGGACAGGCCCAGCAGGCGGAGGGCCTCGCCCCGACCCCGGTCGTCGCCCTCGGCGGCGAAGCGGTCGGCGGCGTGGCGGAGACGGGCGGCGGCGGCATCGGTGTCGCCCGAGCGCTGCTCGATCTCGCCCAGCCGCAGCACGGCGGCGGCCTCGACGCTGCGGTCGCCGGTGGCGGCCGACCCGGCCAGGGCCGCCTCGGCGTCCTCGCGGGCGCCGGCGAGGTCCCACCGATCGGAGCGCACCCGGGCCCGGGCGACCAGCAGCCGCACCCGGCGGGCGACGGGCTCGTCGCCGGCCAGCTCGAGGGCCCGGTCGTAGGCCCGCTCGGCGGAGGCCAGGACGTCGCGCCGCTGGGCCCGCCGGGCCGACGCCGTCAGCCAGCACACGGCCCGGTCGCGGGCTCGCGCCGGGACGGCGCTGAGATCGCCCATCTCGACCTCGACCTCGGCCGCCGCCGCCCAGTGGTGGGCCAGGCGGTTGACGGTGGCGTCGTCGACGTCGGGCGAGGCCGCCACCTGCTCCTCGGCCCGGGCGGCATCGAGGTCGAGCGTGACGTCCTCCAGCAGGCGCTGCTCGATCCACGCCGCGATGCCGGCGTGGCGCTTGGCCCGCTCGGCCTTCGGCAGGGTGGCGTAGGCGACCTCGCGGGCGATCTCGGACCGGAAGCCCCAGAACCCGGTGTCGACCTCGAGCAGCTCGGTGGCCACGAGCGTGCCGAGGACGGCGTCGATGTCGGCGTCGCGGTGGAGGTGGCGGGCCATCTCCCGCAGGGCGACGACGGGACCGCGCCGGCCGATGACGGCGGCGTCGGTGAGCACGGCCCGCTCGGTGGGCGACAGGGCGTCGAGCCGGGCGGCCACGATGCCCCGCAGCGTGTCGGGCAGGCCCGGCCGCAGGGCGTGGTCGTCGTCGCAGTCGACGAGGGCGACCAGCTCCTCGAGGAAGAAGGGGTTGCCGCCGCTGCGGGCGAGGAGGTCGTCCCGCAGGGCGTCGGGCACGTGGTCGCCGTGGAGCGAGACGAGCAGCTCCTCGGCGGCCAGCCGGTCGAGCGGGTCGAGGTTGAGGACGAAGGTGTCGTGACGTCCCGGGGGCGGCGTCCAGCGGTCGCGGACGGCCTGGCGGGCGGTGGCGATCACGACCAGCGGGCACCGGGCCAGCCGGACGAGGAGGGTCTCGATGAGGGCCAGCAGGTCGTCGTCGGCCCAGTGGATGTCGGAGAGGAGCACGACCACCGGCCGCCGCCGGAGGTGGCCCTCGAGGAAGCAGACGAAGGCGTCGACCGCCGCCTCGCGGGCGCGAGCCGGGTCACGCCCGTCGTTGGACGGGTCGCGGCCCATGAGCGTCAGCAGCCCACCGGTGACGCGGTCGAGGTCGTCGTCGGGGGCCTCGTCGCCGAGGGCAGCGGCCACCCGGGCCCACACCGCGGCGTGGGCGTCGTCGTGGTCGCTGGTCGAGTCGAGCTCGCAGTGGCCGTAGAGGGCCTCGGCCAGCGGCCACCACACGTTGGCCTCGCCGTAGGGCACGCAGCGCCCGTCGAGCAGCAGCACGTCGCGCCCGGCCGCCAAGCGCTCGGCCGCCTCCCGCACGAGGCGGGTCTTGCCCACGCCGGTGTCGCCGACGACCACGCCGACGAGGGCCCGCTCATGGCCCAGCGAGGCGCCCACCGAGGCGTCGATGAGCCCCAGCTCGCGGTTGCGACCGACGAGCGGCGCCTCGTCGCGCAGGGGACGCTGGCCCGGCGGCAGCAGGGCGCTGGTGGCCGCCCAGGCCTCGACCGGGGCGTCGCGCCCGCGCGCGGTGAGCAGGCCGCGGTGGGTGAAGGCGATGGAGTGGGCCGTGGCCGAGTGGGTGGTCGGGCCCACCAGAACCTCGCCCGGGCGGGCCGCGGTCTGGAGCCGGCTGGCCGTGTTGACCACGTCGCCCATGGCCGTGGTGGCGCCGCCGGCCCGGAGGGCGCCGACGAGCACCTCGCCGGTGTTGACGCCGATCCGCATCTGGACCCGGGGCGTGCGGGCGCCGCCCGGAGCGGGCCGGAGGGAGATGGCCGCCAGGGTGTCCTGCATCCGGAGCCCGGCTCGGACGGCCCGCTCGGCATCGTCCTCGTGGGCGACCGGGGCGCCGAACAGGGCCAGGATGCCGTCGCCCACGATCTTGTCGACCCGACCGCCGAAGGCGGTGATGTCGGTGACCAGCCGCTCGAACCACGAGTCGACGAGCCGCTTCACCCGCTCCGGGTCCATGGTCTCGGAGAGGGTGGTGAAGCCGACGATGTCGGCGAACAGCACGGTGACGATGCGGCGCTCGTCGACCGGGCCGCTGGTGGGGTGACCGCACGATGGGCAGAAGCGGGCGCCCGCGGGCACCGACCCTCCGCACTGCGTGCACTCCACGAGACGAAACTACCGCCGTCGGGACCAGCCTCCGTGCCCGTTCGCTCGGAGACTTGTTGCGCTGCGGAACATCGCGTCGACGGGGCGGGCGCCGGGGGTAGGGTCGGCGCGGCGCGGCGTCCCCCCCGACCGCTGCGTCTGCCGCCCGCGACGACCGAGGTGACCATGACCGATGCCGCTCTGACCGCCGCGCCCACGATCGTGGCGCGGGCCGAGAAGGCCACCAAGTACTACGGCATCGGCGACACCGCCGTCTGCGCCCTCGCCGATGTCGATGTGGCCATCGAGGGCGGCCGCTTCACCGCCATCATGGGCCCGTCGGGCTCGGGCAAGTCGACGCTCATGCACTGCCTCGCCGGGCTCGACACCCTCACCTCGGGCCGCGTGCTGATCGGCGACACCGATCTCTCGACCCTGTCCGACAAGCAGCTCACGCTCCTCCGCCGCGAGCGGGTCGGCTTCATCTTCCAGGCCTTCAACCTGATCCCGACGCTGACGGCCCGCGAGAACATCACCCTCCCCGCCCTGCTCGGCGGCCGCGAGACCGACACCGCCTGGTTCGACCAGGTCGTGTCGACCGTCGGGCTGGGCGACCGGTTGACCCACCGGCCCAGCGAGCTCTCGGGCGGCCAGCAGCAGCGCGTCGCCGTGGCTCGGGCCCTGGCCCAGCGGCCCGAGATCGTCTTCGCCGACGAGCCCACCGGCAACCTCGACTCGCGGGCCAGCACCGAGATCCTCGGGTTCATGCAGTCGGCCGTGCGCGACACGGGCCAGACGATCGTGATGGTCACCCACGAACCGACGGCCGCGGGCTACGCCGACAAGGTGCTGTTCCTGGCCGATGGTCGCATCGTGGACCAGATGGACGGGCCCACCGAGGCCTCGGTCCTCGACAAGCTCAAGTCGCTCGGCGGCTGAGGGCACCCATGTTCAAGGTCACCCTCAAGAACATCCTGGGGCACAAGCTCCGCACCATCTTCACCGCACTGGCGATCGCCCTCGGCGTCGGCTTCATGGCCGGTACGTTCGTGCTCACCGACACGATGACCTCGGCCTTCGACGAGCTCTTCTCCGACATCGGGGCCGACATCGACGCCGTCGTCCAGGGCAAGGCGCCGTTCGAGGGCGAGAACATCCAGGGCGAGACGACCCGGCCCGACATCGACGCCTCGCTGGTCGACGAGGTGCGCCAGGTCGACGGGGTGACCGAGGCCGAGCCCGGCGTCTTCAACCTCGCCTTCGTCCTCGACGAGGACGGCGACAGCGTCGCCCAGGGCGGAGCGCCGTCCTTCGGCACCAACTACACCGGGGTCCCCGAGATCGACGTGTTCACCGTCGAGGACGGCGAGGCGCCGAGTGGGCCCACCGGCGCCGTCCTCGACGAGGGCACGGTGGACAAGGCCGGCTTCGAGGTCGGCGACACCTTCCAGGTCGAGACGCAGTCCGGCGTCGTCGACCTGACACTCCAGGGTGTGGTCAGCTTCGGCGACAGCGGCAGCCTGGCCGGCGCCTCGATCGTCGCCCTCGACACGCCCGCCGCCCTCGAGCTGTTCTCGCCCTCGGGCAAGGTCCAGAACATCGCGGTGGTGGGCGACGACGGCGTGAGCCAGCAGCAGCTCGTCGACCGCATCGACGAGGTCCTGCCCGACACGGCCGAGGCCATCACCGGGCAGCAGTCGATCGACGACCAGACCGAGTCGATCTCGGAGGGCATCGGCATCTTCCGCCAGATCCTCACCTCCATCGGCCTGATCTCGCTGATCGCCGGCGCGTTCCTGATCTACAACACCTTCGGCATCATCATCGGCCAGCGGCTGCGCGAGCTCGCGCTGCTACGGGCCCTCGGGTCGAGCCGGCGCCAGGTGCTGCTGTCGGTGCTCGGCGAGTCGGTGATCACCGGCGTCTTCGCGTCGCTGCTCGGCCTGGTCGGCGGCATCGCCCTGGCGTTCGGGCTGATCAGCCTGCTCAGCGCCATCGGGCTCGACCTGCCCAGCACGGTGCCGGTGGTGAAGCCGCAGACGATCGTGATCTCGCTGATCGTCGGCACCGGCATCACCGTGTTCTCGAGCCTCGCCCCCGCCATCCGCGGCAGCCGCGTCGCGCCGATCGCCGCCCTGCGCGAGCAGGCGGTCGAGACGGTGTCGCGATCGAAGGTGCGGCTCCTCGTCGGCGTGCTGTTCACCGCACTGGCCGTGCTGGCGATGGTGTCGGGCGCCTCGGGTGGCGAGGTCGGACCGGCCGCCTTCGGCATGGTGCTCCTCTTCGTCGGCATCATCGTGCTCGGCCCGTTCCTCGTGCCCGCCCTGGTCGGCGTGCTGGGCGCGCCACTCCGCATCCTCGGCCTGCCCGGCGCCCTCGGCCGGGACAACAGCCGCCGCAACCCCAAGCGCTCGGCCAGCACCGCCGCCGCGCTGATGCTGGCGGTCACGATCATCACCTTCATCGCCGTGTCGACCCTGTCGTTCACCTCGGCGTTCAACTCCGCGACCGACAAGTACCTGAACGCCGACCTCGAGATCACCAGCGGGTTCGCGCCGACCCTCGGCCCGGCCCTCGTCGACACCCTGGCCGAGGAGCCCGAGGTCGCCGCGGTCACCGGTGTCCAGCAGGGCCAGATCGAGATCGAGGGCGGGGTGAAGATGGTCTACGGCGTCACCCCGTCCGCCGCCGAGGAGATCTTCGACCTCCAGGGCGTCGAGGGCGACCTGGCGGCCATGGGCCCCGACGAGATCGCCCTCGACCGGGCCACGGCCCACATCGCCATCTGGGGCATCGGCAAGAAGCTCGAGGTCCGGTACCCGGACGGCGAGACGGCGACCCTGACCGTGGCTGCGATCTACGAGGACGCCGGGATCATCGCCCAGAACACCGACGGCCACTACCTCGTCCACGCCCAGGTCTTCAAGGACCACTTCCCCGAGAGCCTCCAGACCCTGAACCGGGTCGACGTCAAGGGGGCCGAGGGTGTGGGCCTCGAGCAGCTGCGCACCGTCGTCGAGAAGGCCGCCGAGGACTTCCCGTCCGCCCAGGTGCGGGACAAGGAGGAGATCAAGGAGGCCAACAACAACCAGCTGCTGCAGGTGCTCGGCTTCCTGTTCGTGCTCCTCGGGTTGGCACTGGTGATCGGTGCCCTGGGCGTGGCCATCACGCTGGCCCTGAGCGTCTTCGAGCGCACTCGGGAGATCGGTCTCCTGCGCGCCGTGGGCGCCACCCGGATGCAGCTCGCCCTCTCGATCACGGCCGAGTCGCTGCTCCTCACCGCCCTGGGCACGGTGCTGGGCCTGGTCATCGGCATCGCCGGAGCCACCGCGGTCGTCCAGAG
>DATHEV010000427.1:0-4832 GCA_035318405.1 Iamia sp. | reverse complement strand
CCGCCGACGGCGACCGGCCTCCAGGCCGGCGGCGCGGCCTACCCGCCCGGCCCGCCCGAGCAGTGGCCGGCCTACGCCCCGCCGGGCCCCGTGCCCCCCGCTCCCGGTGGCCCGCGCGCGCCGTCCGCCCCCCTGCCCGACGGCGGCCCCGGTGCCGGCCGGGGCGGCGCCGTGGCCCTCACCGCCCTCGCCGTGGTCATCGTGCTGGCCCTGTTCATCGTGGGGGTGGGGGCCCTGGTGGCGTCGACCGACGGGGCCGAGGACGCGGCCACCGACACCACCATCGACCTCAGCGACCCCGAGATCACGGCCCCGCCGTCGGAGGAGCCGATCGATCCGACGATGCCGTCGATCCCGGGCTTCGACCCCTTCGGCCCCGGCGGCGTCGACCCCACCGAGCGGGCCCGCCCGCTGGCGGACGTCCTGCCCGAGCTGATCGCCTTCGTCGAGGAGACCCGGCAGCTGCAGTTCGTCACCGACCCCGTGGTGCAGGCCGTCCCCGACGACGAGTTCGAGGCCCTGCTGGCCGAGGGGCAGGCCGACGAGGCCGAGGAGACCCGGGACGACGCCGTCGCCAGCATCGCCCTCGGCCTCCTCCCGACGGGGTTCGATGTCGTGGCCGCCACCGAGGAGCTCGGCGCCGTCTCCGTCTTCGGCTTCTACGACCCCGACACCGCGGAGCTGTACGTCAAGGGTGACCAGGTGACCCCGTTCGTCCAGGCCGTGATCGCCCACGAGCTCACCCACGCCCTCGACGATCAGCACTTCGACCTCAGCCGGCTCGACGAGCTCGCCGAGCAGCCCGACGAGGCGGCCTTCGCCTACCTCTCATTGGTGGAGGGCACGGCCTCCTACGTCGGCGACGCCTACAAGGCGCAGCTCGCCCCCGAGGACGATGCCGCCTACCAGGCCGAGGAGTACGCCATCGGTCTCGATCAGCTGCCGTCGGCCATCGGCCTGCCGCCCTTCCTGCTGATCGGGGGGCAGGTCCCGTATGCGTCGGGCCAGCTCTTCGTCGAAGGTCTCGTGGCCGACGGCGGGATGGCCGCGGTCGATGCGGCCTACGACGACCCGCCGACCACCAGTGAGCAGATCCTCGACCCCGCGGTGGCGGCCGCCGCCGAGGGCCCGGTGGCGCTCACCCCGCCCGAGGCCCCGGCCGGCGTCGAGGTGGTCGAGGAGGGGGCGTTCGGCGCCGTCGACCTCCGCCTCCTGGAGGTGGTGTCCGACCCGCTCACCTCCTTGATCGACCCGAACATCGGCCAGATCGACCCGGTGCCCGGCTACGGCGGCGGCCGCTACGTGAGCTGGACCGACGGCGGCCAGTCGTGCATCTCCCTCGAGGCCGTGGGCGACGATGCCGCCGGGAGCGCCACCATCGCCGCCGCCCTCGACAGCTGGGCCGGCTCCGCCCCGGGCGCCGAGGTCGGCTCGCGTGTCGGCGGGAGCGGCATCGACGTCATCACCGCCAGTCGCTGCGCCTGATCCACCCGAGGGGTCCCGCCGAACCGGAGGTCCGGTAGAAGAGGGGCATGACCGACGCCCTCGCCGCGGACCCCCACGCCGCCGACCCGCTCGCCGCCTTCCGCCTCCACGGGCGGACGGCCATCGTCACCGGAGCATCGGCCGGTCTCGGCGCCCACTTCGCCCGGGTCCTGCACGGCGCCGGCGCCCACGTCATCTTGGCCGCCCGGCGTCTCGACCGGGTCCAGGCCCTGGCCGACGACCTGGTCGACAGAGCCACGCCCATCGCCGTCGATGTCACCGTCGACGAGGACCTGGTGGCCCTGGCCGAGCTGGGGGCCGAGATCGGTGGGGGCGCCGTCGACATCTTGGTGAACAACGCCGGCATCGGGTCGCCCCAGCCGGCCGAGACCGAGCCCATCGAGCTGTTCCGGTCGGTCGTCGACGTCAACCTCAACGGCCTGTTCCGGCTGACCCAGCTGGTCGTCGGGCCCATGATCCGGGTCGGTCGGGGGAGCATCGTGAACGTGGCCTCGATGCTGGGCTCGGTGGCGGCGGCGCCGATCAAGCAGGCGTCGTACTGCGCGTCCAAGGGGGCGGTGGTGAACCTCAGCCGGGAGCTGGGCTGCCAGTGGGCCCGCAAGGGGGTGCGGGTCAACGCCCTGGCGCCGGGGTGGTTCCCGAGCGAGATGACCGAGGACATGTGGTCCGACGAGTCCTCCCGGGCCTTCGTCCGCCAGCACTGCCCGATGGGTCGGCGGGGCGAGCTGCACGAGCTCGACGGCGCCCTGCTGTTCCTCGCCTCCGACGCCTCGACCTACGTCACCGGCAGCGTCCTGACCGTCGACGGAGGCTGGACCGCCCGCTGATCGACGATCACCTGACACCCGTCTGGACTACTGTCCAGGTGATGATCGACAGCGATCC
The DNA here is from genome assembly GCA_035318405.1 of Iamia sp. Taxonomy (GTDB): domain Bacteria; phylum Actinomycetota; class Acidimicrobiia; order Acidimicrobiales; family Iamiaceae; genus Iamia. The sequence continues at coordinate 2,441 of DATHEV010000427.1, read as the reverse complement.
CGAGAAGCGGCGGGCCGGCCTGGAGAAGATGGCCGAGGTCTACGGCTGGGACGAGGTGGCCGACGGCGACGGCGACTTCTTCGGCTACACCGTCGAGCACCTCTTCGGGGAGATCTGGCAACGTGAGACCCTGTCGATGCGGGACCGGCGGCTGCTGTTGCTCGGGCTGCTCGTCGGCCACGCCGACCACGACGTGGTGCCCCTCCAGCTGGGCGCCGCCCTCGGCAACGGCGAGCTCGGACCCGACGAGCTCCGCGAGGTGGCGGTGTTCCTGACCCACTACGCCGGCTGGCCCTCCGGGGCCCGGCTCAACGGCCAGGTCGAGAAGGTCATCGCCGACGCGGCCAAGGCCGCGGCCCGGGCCTCCGAGACGGCGGCCGAGGAGGCACCGTGAGCGACGTCGTTCGGGTCGGTGACGAGGGGGCCGTCCGGACCCTGACGCTCGACCGGCCGGCAGCCCGCAACGCCTTCGACGTCTCGCTCTACAGCGGCCTGGCGGGCGAGCTCGACCGGGCCCGGGCCGACGACGGCGTCCACGTCGTGGTGCTCACCGGCGCCGGCCCCGTCTTCTCGGCCGGGCAGGACCTGGCCGAGATGGCCGCCCTCGCCACCGGCACCGCGCCCGACGGGGCCGAGCACGGGTTCCGCGCCCTGCTCGCCGCCGTCGAGGCCTTCGACAAGCCCCTCCTCGCCGCCGTGAACGGCCCCGGCGTGGGCATCGGGTTCACCCTCCTGCTCCACTGCGACCTGGTGTGGATGGGGGCGTCGGCCCGGCTGCGGGTGCCGTTCGCCGAGATGGGCGTGCCGCCCGAGGCCGCCAGCAGCGTCCTGCTCGCCGCCCGCATGGGGCGCCAGCAGGCCGCCCGGGTGCTGCTCACCGCCGACTGGGTGTCGGCCGCCGATGCGGTGGCCCACGGGCTGGCGCTCGACGTCGTGCCCGACGCCGAGCTCCAGGACCGGGTCGCCGCCGTCGCCCGTCGCATCGCCGAGCACCCGCTCGGTGGTCTCCGGGCCATCTGCGGGCTGGTCCGGGCGGGCGAGGCCGACGCCGTCACCGCCGCCCGCGCCCGCGAGGAGGCCGCCTTCACGGGCCTCCTCGCCACCTTCACCGACCCGCGGGCCTGACGACGCCGGTCAACCCGCTGGACTACTGTCCAGATCCATGTCCAGTCCGATCGGTGCCACCACGGCCGTCACGCGGGAGCCGGTGCGCCGCCACCTCAGCGAGCGCCAGGCCGACACCGTGGCCCGGCTCACCGACGCGGCCGTCGAGGAGGTCCGGGGCACGGGCTACGAGGGCCTCACCGTCCGCAACGTGGCCCGCCGGGCCGGGGTCGCCCCGGCCACCGCCTACACCTACTTCGCCTCCAAGGACCACCTGGTGGCCGAGGTCTTCTGGCGCCGGCTCCAGACCCAGCGGCCCACCGCCCCCGCCGCCACCGCCAGCGCGGCCGAGCGGGTCACCACCGCCATCGGCGACATCGCCGGGCTGGTGGGCGACGAGCCCGAGCTGGCGGCGGCCTGCACCACCGGGATGCTGGCCGGCGACCCCGACGTCGAGCGGGTCCGGGAGCAGATCGGCGTCGAGGTGTCCGACCGGCTCCGGCAGGCCATGGGCCCCGACCTCGACGAGGGCCGCCTCGACGCCCTCAAGCTGTCCCTGTGGGGGGCGATGCTCTCGGCCGGGATGGGCTACTTCCCCCACGCCGAGCTGGCCCAGCGCATGGCCGGCGTGACCCGGATCGTCCTGGGCGACTGAGGCACAGCGGCGCCATGCATGGCAGCGCTTCATCTCGAGGAGCGGGCTGATGGGGACCACCCCGGCGATCGAGTGCAACCCGTACTCGTACGAGATCCACGAGGACCCGTCTCTCGGGGTCGCCCACCCTCCGGGGGTTCCCGGCCCGACCCATCGGGGAGACCGGGGTGGTGACCGCCCCCGTGTCCTGGACCTCCGCCGACCCCGCGCCCTCCGCCCCGCCGCTGGTGGTGCGGCCCGACCGGCGCCGGGCCCGGCGCTGGCTGACCATCATCCTCGGGCTCAACGGGATGCTCTCCGTCGTCTGCCTGGCGGCCGCGCTGTGGGCGTCGTCCACCTTCATGGGGGCGTGGGGCGGCCTGTCGTTCGGCATCACCCTGGCCGGCTGCGTGTTCCAGATGGTCTTCTACGCCTTCTTCTACGGCCGCCTGCTGGGCGCCGAGACGATCGGCGAGATCGGCCCGGCGGGGGTCCGAGGTCCCACCAAGAAGTGGGTCCAGGTGACGCTGCCGTGGTCGTCGATCACCTCGGTCACGAGCGCGTGGAACGTGGTCGTCATCACGCCCGTCCCCGGCGCCGGGTCGAAGCTCGTCATCCCCTCACGCGCCACCACCACCGACGCCGCCACCGTCCGCGCCGCCATCGCGCACTTCAGCGGGGGGCGCCTCTGACCCACATCTCC
>DATHEV010000426.1:0-5001 GCA_035318405.1 Iamia sp. | reverse complement strand
GAGGTCGTCCCCCTCGACGACGACCTCGACTCGGTCTTCCGCTACCTGGTGGGCCACTGATGGCGGCGCGGCCCACGGGCACACCCCGCGGCAGCTTCCTGCGCCTCTACCGGCTGGTGCTGCGTCACCAGCTCACGTGGGGTCGGGCCACGGTGGTGCTCGGGCTCGGGTTCCTGACCGCCCTCGTGGCGCTGGCGGCGCGGTCCGGATCGTCGAGCGCGACCGCCACCACCAACGGCACCGAGCTGATCAACGGCGTGGCCTTCACCACGATCGTCCCGGTCTGTGCCCTGATGTTCGCCAGCTCGGCCCTGGGGGACATGGTCGACGACCGCACCCTGGTGTACGTGTGGCTCACGCCCGTGCACCGGGGCTGGCTGGCCCTGGCCGCCACCCTCGCCTCGATCACGGTCGCCCTGCCCCTCGCCCTCGTCCCCCTCACCATCGCCGCTGCCGCCACGGGGGCCGGGCCCGAGCTGGTGTGGGCCACGGCCCTCGCCACCGCGGTCGGGACCATCGGCTACTGCGGCCTGTTCACCGCCCTCGGCCTGCGGTTCCGCCGGGCCCTGGTGTGGGGCATCGCCTACATCCTCGTGTGGGAGGGGTTCGTCGCCACCGCCTCCGAGGCCGCCGCCACCTTGTCGCTGCGGGCCTACACGGCGTCGATCCTCTCGCAGGCCACCGGTGTCGGGCTCCGGCTCGGGACCCTGACCATGGCGTCGGGCATCATCGTCCCCCCGCTGGTCGGCCTGGCGGCCGTGGGCCTGACCACCTGGCTCCTGACCCGCACCGACGTCGATTGAGCGAACTCGGGGGGTTCCGTGACCCTCTGGGGTCACGGAACCCCCCGAGTTCGGCTAGCCAGGCCGGGTGAGCGAGCCCGCGGCGGTCGACGATGCGCCGGCGTCGGCGCGGGCGATCCTGACGCTGGCCGTGCCCGCCCTGGGGGCGCTGGCGGCCGAGCCCCTCTACGTGCTGGCCGACACGGCCATCGTCGGCCACATCGGGACCCCGCAGCTGGGTGGCCTGGGCGTGGCCTCGACCATCCTCCTCACCGGCTACACCGCCTTCATCTTCCTGGCCTACGGCACCACCGGGGCCGTCGCCCGGCGCATGGGGGCGGGCGACGAGCGGGGCGCGACCCACCTCGCCGTCCAGGGGCTGTGGCTGGCGGCGGCGCTCGCCGTGGTGTCGGGCGTCGTGCTGTGGGTGTGCGGCCCGGCGCTGATCTCGCTGCTCGGGGCCGAGGGCGATGTGGCCGGGCACGCCCGGGTCTACCTCCGGGTCTCGCTGCTGGGCCTGCCCGCCCTCCTCGTGACCATGGCCGGCACCGGCTACCTGCGCGGGATCCAGGACGCCCGCACGCCGCTCGTCGTCGCCGTGACCACGTCGATCGCCAACCTGGTGATCCAGGTCGTGCTGATCGAGGGCTTCGACCAGGGCATCGGGGCCTCGGCCCTGGCGACGGTCCTGGCCCAGACCGGGGGCGGCGCCGTCTACCTGGCCAAGGTCATCGGCGGGGCCCGGCGCACGGGTGCCGGGTTGCGGCCCGACCGGGTCGCCCTCCGCCGGCTGGCCGCCATCGGGTGGGACCTGCTGGTCCGGACGGCGGCCCTGCGGCTGGCGTTGGGGGCATCGACGGCTGTGGCCGCCCGGCTCGGCGTCGTCCCCCTGGCCGCCCATCAGGTCGCCTTCGAGGTCCTGACCTTCCTCTCCCTGTCGCTCGACGCGCTGGCCATCGCCGGACAGTCGCTGGTGGGCACCGACCTCGGCGCCGGCGCCGCCGCCCGGGCTCGCGCCACCGGGCGTCGCATCCTCTGGTGGGCGGCCGGCGCCGGCGTGGTCACCGGCCTCTCACTCGTCGCCATCCGCGGGCCGCTGGCCGGCGTGTTCACCGACGACCGGCCCGTCGAGGCACTCGCCGCCGACCTGCTGCTGTGGGTCGCCCTGTTCCAGGTCCCGGCCGGCGTGGTCTACGCGCTCGACGGCATCCTCATCGGAGCCGGCGACCTCCGCTACCTCGCTCGGGCCTCGGTGGGCGTGACGCTCCTGTTCCTCCCGCTCGCCGTGGCCGTCGCCGTCACCGACGCCGGGGTGGGCTGGCTCTGGGCCGCCCTCGGTCTGATGTTCCTGGCTCGGCTCGGCCCCCTCCTCCGCCGGTTCCAGCGGGGCGAGTGGGCCGTCCTCGGCGCCGACCACCCGTAGCAGGCGCTCCTGCGCCCGCGTCGAACTGGGCGGGATGCGCACCCGACACCGTGCCGCCGCCCTGGCGGTGGCCGCCCTCGCCCTCGTGGGGGCCACGGCCTGCCGGCCCACCCCGGACCAGGACGCCTTCTACACCCCGCCCCAACCGCTGCCGGCGGGTGTGCCCGGCACCGTCATCCGCAGCCGGCCCAGCACCTTCACCCTCGACCCCGTGGCCCGCACCCCGGTGCCCGGCGTCCGGTCCTGGCAGGTGCTCTACCGCTCGCAGAACGCCGGCGGCGGGGGCATCGCCACCTCCGGCACCGTGCTGGTGCCGACCGCGGCGTGGACCGGGACCGGCTCCCGACCGCTCGTCACCTACGCCGTCGGCACCCGCGGCCTCGGCGACGCCTGCGCCCCGAGCTACACCCTGGCGCAGGGGAGCGACTACGAGGGGGCTGCCATCGCCGCCCTCCTCGCCCGGGGCTGGGCCGTCGCCATCACCGACTACCAGGGCCTGGGGACGCCCGGCACCCACACGTACACGGTCGGGCCGGCGCAGGGCCGGGCCGTCCTCGACATGGCGCGGGCCGCCCAGCGGGTGCCCGGGTCGGGCCTCTCCCGGAGCGGGCCGGTCGGGATCATGGGCTACTCCCAGGGTGGTGGCGCCGCCGGATGGGCGGGCGAGATGGCCCGCTCCTACGCCCCGGACCTACGGGTGGCCGGCATCGCCCCCGGCGGCGTGCCCGGCGACCTGATCGCCGTGGCCGACTTCGTCGACGGCAGTGCCTGGGTCGCCCTGGCCCTGATGGCCGCCGTCGGCTTCGACACGGCCTACCCCGAGCTGAAGCTGGCCTCGTACCTCAACGACCGCGGCCGCGACCTGATCGCCCGATCGAAGACGCTCTGCCTGGCCAGCGCCGACGGCGCCTCGGGCCTGGTGACGGCGGCGTTCACCCACCGGGCCGACTACGTCACGCGCGATCCGCTGGCCACGCCGGCCTGGCGGAACCGGCTGAACGCCAGCCGGCTCGGCGGCGTCACGCCGGCCGCCCCCGTCTTCCAGTACCACGGGCTGCTCGACGAGCTCGTGCCCTACGACCAGGCCGCCGCGACCCGGGACCGCTGGTGCGCGCGGGGAGCCGACGTCACCTTCGTGACCCTCCCGGTCGCCGAGCACGTCACCGCCATGGTGGAGGGCCTCCCCCTGGCGATGGAGTTCCTGGCCGCCCGCTTCGCCGGCCGCCCCGTCCCCAGCACCTGCGGCCTTCCCGCCTGATTCCGCCGAACCCCTCACGTCGGCACGCCAGGCGCCGACGGAACCGGCGTGAGCGAGTGGAGCTGTCGGTGCTCATTGGTGCCCGTCGACCGCTTGCGACGTGAGCTGACCGATGAGCTGATGGTGCACCAATGAGCTTCCTGACCCCTGTCCAGGGGACGGCGGGGTGGTTCGACGACCCCGACATCCCGGGCGTGACCCGCTACTGGGACGGCCAGCGCTGGACCGAGCGGACCTTTGGTGAACCCCTCACCGTCGGGCCTCCCGGCGGACCTCCCGGCGCGATCCGGGTCGGCGGCGGCCGGGCCCTGGGGCCGCAGTACCCGCCCGGCTTCGTGCCCAGCAGGGGGCGTCCGCCGCGGCCCGGCGCCACGACCGACAGCACCGCCATCTGGGCCCTCGTCCTGGGCATCATCCCCTGCTTCTCGGGCATCCCGGCGATCGTCCTGGGCGGCAAGTCCAAGCGCCAGATCCGCTACTCGGGCGGGCGGCTGACGGGTGAGGGCCTGGCCACGGCCGGCCAGATCCTGGGCTGGATCTGGCTCGGGCTCAACGTCGTCAGCGTCATCATCTTCATGGCCAACGGAGGCGGGAGCGACCCCGGCCACCCCCCGCCGACGACGTACCCGTAGTCCTTCAGAACATGGTGGCGCAGTGCGGCGCCCGCTCGGCCCGGAAGAGGGCATCGGCCACCGCCAGCGCCCCCGGGCGCTCCTCGGCGATCCGCCCGGCGCGGGCCAGGAGAGAGGGAGCCACGCCGCCGAGTGCCACGGCGCCCAGCTCCTCGGCCCCGAGCAGCAGGTCGGCGGCCTCGTCGGTGGCCGTGACCGCTCCCGCGCCGGTGGCGTCGGCCTCGACGGCGAAGCGCCCGCCCGAGGCCGGCCGGAAGGGGTCCACCACGTCGAGCACCACCCGGCCAGCGGCGCCCCACCGGCGCGGGCCGAGGGCGGCGGGGACGTCGAGGATGCGCAGCCACAGCCAGTCCGACAGCTCGGAGGTGCGGACCCGGCGGGGGTCGGCGACGGCCCACGGGAGCGGGTCGTCGACGGCGACGTGCAGGGCGTCGACCTCGACCGAGAGGTCGACATCGACCAGCCCCTGCCACAGGGCGAGCTGGACGGCATCGTCCACGGCGGCGATGTCCTCGACGACGACGCGGCTGGCCGGCAGCCGGTCCCGCCAGTCGACGGCGACGCGGTAGGTCGCCCAGCCGTCGAGCAGGCCCGTGTCGTCGTGGTGGCCGAGGACGTACAGGGCCGTGGCGCCGTCGCGCTGGTCGGGTCGATCGAGGAAGACGTGGGTCTCCCACCAGGCCTCGCTGCGCCGCACCCAGCCCGGGCGGCCGACACGGATCCGCTCGTAGACGGCGGGCAGGGCGGCGCGGGCCTCGTCGATCGTCATGACCCGCAGCCGGCCGCTCGCAGCGGGGGCGTCGGGCCGCAGCCGGGCGTGGCCCACGGCCAGCCGCTGGCGCACCCCGCGCGTGGCGAGGCCGTACCCGAAGCGGCCGTAGATGACCGACTCGGAGGCGGTGAGGA
>DATHEV010000425.1:0-2278 GCA_035318405.1 Iamia sp. | reverse complement strand
TAACACCAGCAGGCCAGGTGTCGCGGCAGCCGGCGCCTCCCAGCGGGACGCGTAGTGGTCGAGGAAGATCTGCCCGACCAGCTCGCCACGGCTGCGCACCCCGGTCTTGTCGAAGATCGACTTGAGGTGGTCCTGCACGGTGTAGGCGGAGAGGTGGAGCCGTTCGGCGATGTCGTTCGTCGGGAGGCCCTGTGCCACCAGCTCGGTGATGGTGCGCTCGCGGTCGGTGAACCCGTAGGCCTCGACGATGAGCGGGGCCAGGTCCGGCGCCCGCGCCGGCTCGAGCTGCACGGCCACGCGCCCCTCGCCGAGAGCGGATCCGCGCACGACGAGCCAGCGCCCGGTGCGCGTCGCCACCCGGGCCCGGGCGAGGGTGGGCGGCTCAGCGTCGGTGCCCCCCGGTGGCTCGTCCGCGGCCGACCGCAGGGCGCGGCGGGCGACGGCCACCACGACCACGGGCAGGTCGCCGACGACGCTCCCGTCGACCATGAGGGCGTCGAGCCAGTGACCGGCGGACCGGTTCTCGAGCTCCACCGATCCGTCGGGGGCCAGGACGAGCAGGCCGGGACCCGAGAGGTCGTCGTCGCCGCCGGTGGACGCGACGACCGACCGCCGGAGCCCGTCGGCGAGGATGCTCGAGAGCGAGGCGACGAACCTGACCTCGGCGGCGGTGAAGTGCGGCCGCTCCGTGTGGCGCAGCAGCGTCAGCCCGCCCCAGGTCGACGTGCCATCGACCAGTGCGACCCGCAGCTCGTCGCCGAAGCCGCTCGGAGCCCGCACCTCACGCTGACGGAGGCTGCGGTCGAGGTCGCCACCGGTGGCCTCGCTCAGGCTGGCCGCCGGACGGGCCCGGCGGGCGAGCTCGGTCATCTTGTTGACGTCGGGCTCGAACATCTCGATCTCCGCCATCCGCGGCATCGCCCCGCGGGGCAGGCCGTTCTCGACGATCTCCCCGGTCGGGAGCCAGGTGGCGGGATCGAAGGTCAGCAGGCAGGCGCCGTCGCTGGGGACGACCGGGTGGAGGGCACGGGTGACGGCCGGGACCAGCTGCTGGGCCCCGGCGCCGCGGTTGACGACCCGGATGAGGTCTTCCCGGGCCCGCCGGCGGGCCGACGCGGTCACAGCCACGTCATCGAGCCTACGTACCGCCGCGCCCTCCGAGACCCAGGGTTCTGGGATCGACCGAGGCACCGCCCGGGCGCACGCTCCCGTGGTCCGCCGTCCGCCACAGGAGATCCCATGACCGCGGCCCGGCCTGACGTCGACGGTCCTGCGGGTCGTGCCGGGCGATGGGATGGCGCTGACCCACGCCCGCTGGGAGATGGAGGGGGTGCAACCGGACGGCGCTCCGTTCGAGATGAGCGGGCGCGGGACGATCGTGTCGCGCCGCCGGGACGACGGCAGCTGGGCGATCGTGCTCGACGATCCGCTCACCCCGGAATCGCCGGGGGACGACGCCGTGACCACTGACTGATCGGGTCAGGCCGGGCCGGGGGAGGCGTCGAGGGCGGCCTGCACGGCGGCGCGGACCGGGCCCGGCACCCGCTCGTCGACCAGGGCCGTCCAGAACTCCAGGCTGTGCGGGGGCAGCGGCACCAGGGCGGCGATGGCCGCGGGCAGGTCCTCGGCGTCGGGCAGGGTCTGCACGTCGTCGAGACGACCGGCGGCGGTGAGCATCACCATGGTCCGCACGCACTTCTCGCAGCGACCGCAGTTGACGCCGGGCTCGAGCCGCTCCCAGCAGACCCGCAGGTGCCGGTGGACGAGGGGCTCGTCGGCGATCTCCAGCACCCGGTCGAGCCGGACCTGGCTCGAGGCGGGGTGGACGATCTCGATGGCGCCGGGAACCGACCAGAGCGGGTCGAGACGGGACGACGAGCCCCACGGCAGGGTGCTGGACGCCGGATAGCTCGGGGGGATGACCAGCCGGTCGAGGTGGTCGCCGAGGACGATGCCGACGGCGCCGAGGGCGGCACCGTGGTGGAAGCCCCAGGCGACGTGGCGGACGTGGGGGTGGCGGCGGGCCGCGGTGCGGACGTGCACCACCCCGAGCCCGTGGGTGGCGGCCACGTCGTCGAGCATCGCCCGTTGCACCGCGCCCCGGGCGTCGTCGTCGAGCGGGAGGTCGTAGCTCCAGACGTAGACCAGGTCGGTGGGGTCGTGGCCCCCCCGGAGCAGGCTCCAGAACGAGTCGACCCCGCCCGTGAAGCAGAGCCCCGTCCGGCCTCGGGACGGGTGGTCGTCGACGGCGGCGCGCGGGGCGTGGATCGCCGGGCGG
>DATHEV010000424.1:0-7716 GCA_035318405.1 Iamia sp. | reverse complement strand
CAACAAGCCCGAGGACCGGAAGTTCGCCATCTCGCTCTTCACCCTCTTCATGATGTTCTGGACGGTCCTGGTCATGATCGGCTCCTTCTTCCGGGGCCCGGGGCAGAACTTCGTGTTCCCCTGGGACGCCGGCCTCTTCTTCGAGCTGTAGGAGACACCCCCCATGTCTGCCATCGTCATCCTCGCCGTCGTCGTCCTCGTCCTGGGGGCGGCCGCCGCCCTGTTCACCGTCCAGCGCAACCGCGACACGCAACGGGCCGTCGGCCACCTGGCCCGTGAGACGCGCGGCCGCGACACCAAGGCCCGCAAGGACGCACCGGCCCCCGCCGAGGCGACCCCCACCACCGGCAGGGAGGTGGAGCTGGCCACCGCCGCCGCCCGTCAGGGAGGCACCGACATCGAGAAGGCCGCCCCCGCCGCCCCGGTGGCCTGGACCCCGCCCGACGAGGACGCCATGGGCGTCACCCGCCGGCAGTTCATGAACCGGGGCATCATCGCCGGCTTCGGGCTCGGCATCGGCGGCTTCGCCCCCGCCGCCCTCGCCTTCCTGTGGCCGCAGGGCAGCTCGGGCTTCGGCTCCAAGATCTCGGTCGGCAAGGTCGCCGAGCTCAAGTCCCAGGTCGAGCAGAACAACGGCTTCCTCTACTACCCCGAGGGCCGGATGTGGATCACCGAGTACCCCGAGGCGTCGCTCGACAACGCCAAGAAGACGTACTCGCCGTCCGAGCTGGCGGGCATGGAGGCGGGCCTCATCGCCCTCTACCAGAAGTGCCCGCACCTGGGCTGCCGGGTGCCCAGCTGCCCCACGTCGCAGTGGTTCGAGTGCGGCTGCCATGGCTCGCAGTACAACCGGGTGGGGGAGAAGAAGGGCGGGCCGGCACCACGGGGCCTCGACCGCTTCGCCATGGCGATCGCCGGTGACGCCTTCACCGTCGACACCGGCCTGATCATCCAGGGCCCACCGATCGGCACCAACACCACCGGCCAGGAGGCCGAGGGTCCGCACTGCGTCTCAGGAGGGGCAGCTCACTGATGCTGTTCGCCAGCACCCAGTCCGCCATCGGGGGCATCGTCCTCTTCGCGGCTCTGGTCATCGTCATCAGCTACGCGTGGATCAACATCCGCCAAGGCCGGGGCGAGGTCGGCTCGGAGATCGAGCTGGCTCCCAACCGCAAGCCCTACTACTCCGACGAGGAGCTGGAGGGGAAGAAGCTCGACCGGACGCTCACCTACGGCCTGGTCGGCCTCTTCGTCGTGGCCATCACCCTGCCGCTCTACTGGCTCAACGAGCCGGCCCGGCAAGAAGGCGCCGTCAAGGACTTCAACACCGCCTTCGTCAAGCGGGGCGCGGGCATGTTCGACACCACCGAGAACCAGGGCTTCAACTGTGCGTTCTGCCACGGTGGCATGAGTGCTGAGGGCGGCATCACCCCGTTCACCATCACCGACTCCAACGGCGAGTTCGTCAAGCAGGTCAACTGGCGGGGCCCGGCGCTGAACACCGTGCTCCAGCGCTACACCCGGGAGGAGGTGCGCTACGTCCTCACCTACGGCCGCACCTACTCGCCCATGCCCGCGTGGGGCGTCAAGGGCGGTGGCCCGCTGAACGACCAGCAGATCCAGAACCTCATCGACTACATCGAGTCGATCCAGATCAGCCCCGAGGAGTCGCAGGCCGCGGTGGCCGACGCCGTCGCCGAGGAGATGAAGGCGGCCGAGACCGCCGGGGTCCCCTACGCGTCCGAGGGCGAGGCCATGTTCAACCTCGGCTACTACACCGGCTTCGCCGGTGGCGCCTACGCCTGCGGCCGGTGCCACACCACGGGCTGGTCCTACGGTGAGAAGGGTCCCGACGGCAACGGCGCCCTCGGCCCGTCCCTCCGCGGTGGCGTCAGCACCACCCGGTTCCCGGGCTCGGTGGCCGGCTTCACCCAGCAGGTCGACTTCATCTGCGCCGGGTCCGAGCTCGGCGTCAACTACGGCCGCAACGCGCAGGGCACGGGCCGCATGCCCGGCTTCTGCTCGGTGCCGGCCGAGCCGCAGAGCTCGCCCGAGACCGGCGAGGTCGGCGTGGAGGCCAAGGAGCCGACCGACCCCGAGACCGTCGGGGGCATGTACTCGAAGGACGACGTCGAGAAGATCGTCCGCTACGTCAGGGGCCTGTAGTGGAGTTCATGCTCGCCGCCATCACCTGGGACCCGGGCTTCCGGGGCTTCCTCACGGTCGTGCTGGGCACCCTCATCCTGGGCGGGTCGGTGTGGCTCATCATGTCCACCAACAGCGGGTTCCGCCTCGGCTTCCTGCTCACCCTCACCGGCCTGGCCGGCTGGATGATGATCATGGGCCTGGTCTGGGCCATGTACGGGATCGGGTACCAGGGCCGTCTGGCCACCTGGAAGGTCGAGGAGGTCAACTACGACAACCTCGCCGCGGCCAACACGGTCGACGCCAGATCCGTCCCACCGCGGGAGGACCTCCCCGACGCCGACGCCCTGCGCGAGATCATCGACGGCGACGACGCCCTCACGACCCAGTTCCCCGACGAGCCCGGGCGACGCCAACCGCAGCTCGGCGACCTGCTGAGCGTCGACCCCGCACTGCGGGAGGACCCCCGCATCGAGGACGTCATCGAGACCGAGGACGGCTGGCACCTGCTGGGCGCGGCCGACAAGCAGACCGGTGAGGCGGTGGCGGCGGCCTCGGCCTACGTCATCGACGAGCGGGCCCTGTTCGAGACGGCCACCGAGTTCGTCGTGCTCGACGCCTGGACCAAGGGCGGCAAGTCCAACCTCGAGGACGACTCGTCCCTCGGTCGGGCCGAGTTCAAGGTCAAGCGGGTGGTGACCTATCCCTTCGGCCACCCGACCCACCGGGTCGTGGTGCGCATCCAGCCGGTCATCGCCCGGGAGACCATCCCCGGCCAGCCGCCCCCCACGCCCGAGGCCGACCCCGAGGCCGACGTGATCTCGGTGGTCATGGTCCGCGACCTGGGCTCGCGGCGCCAACCCGCCTTCTTCCTCTTCTTCGCCTCCGGCCTGGTGTTCGCCGTGTGCTGCAGCTCGCTCCACCGCCGCGACAAGCTCGTCGCCCAAGCCCGGGCCGCAGCCGCGGGAGCCTGATCGACGTGGGCCAGTACCTCCCGATCGTCGCCCTCTTCGTCCTGGCCCTCCTCTTCGCCGTCGTCAGCCGGGTCGCCTCCGGCCTGATGGCTCCCCGCCGGCCCACCCCGGCCAAGTCCGCCCCCTACGAGTGCGGCATCGTGCCGTCCCGCGAGCCGCCGGAGCGGTTCCCGGTGCGCTTCTACTTCGTGGCCATGATCTTCATCGTCTTCGACATCGAGATCGTGTTCCTCTATCCCTACGCCGTGATCCACCAGGAGCTCGGCGCCTACGGGCTGGTCGAGATGATCGCCTTCTCGGTCCTCGTGTTCGCCACCTTCGTGTACCTCATCGGCAACCGCGGCCTCGACTGGGGCCCGCTGCGTCGTGAGCACCCGGTCACCGACGATGGCATCGTGTCGAGCGACCGCACGACGTCCACCACCATCCGCCGGGTCGGCCTCGAGGGCCGGTCCGCGCCCCGGCAGACGGAGGCCGCCTGATGGCTTGGAGCATCGACGAGGGCCTCGAGGGCCTCGACCACAACATCCTGACGGGCCGCGTCGAGGACCTGGTCCGCTGGGCCCGCCGGTCGTCGCTCATGCCGGCCACCTTCGGCCTGGCCTGCTGCGCCATCGAGATGATGGGCACGGGTGGCTCGCACTACGACATCGCCCGCTTCGGCATGGAGGTCTTCCGGGCCTCCCCCCGCCAGGCCGACCTCATGATCGTGGCCGGCCGGGTGTCGCAGAAGATGGCCCCCGTGCTGCGGCAGGTCTACGACCAGATGATGGAGCCCAAGTGGGTCCTGTCGATGGGCGTCTGCGCCAGCTCGGGCGGCATGTTCAACAACTACGCCATCGTCCAGGGCGTCGACCAGATCGTGCCCGTCGACGTCTACGCCCCGGGCTGCCCGCCCGGGCCCGAGACGCTGATCCACGCCATCAACACCCTCCACGAGAAGATCCGCGACGGGGAGATCCTGCGCCGCCGGGCCGAGACCGGGGCGGGCGCCCAGCTCACGGTCGACCAGCGCGACGGCCAGGCCGCCCCGGTCCTGCTCACCGGGAAGTCCTGACGTGCCCGAGCTCGAGAAGGCGGACGACGCCGGAGCCGAGGCCGACGACGCGGCGCCCGAGGCCCCCGAGCCGCGGGAGATCCACGGCCACCCGGTCACCGAGGCCCTGGGCGAGACCACCGTCCACCCGCCTCGCGAGGCGCTGGCCGATCTGGTCCGGGCCCTGCGCGACGAGGCCTGGCTCATGTGCCTCGACGTCACCGCCGTCGACCACCTGGCCAACGCCGGCGACCGCGTCCTGCCCGAGGGCGTGACCCCCGAGCGCTTCGAGGTCGTGGTCATGCTGATCAACCACCGGGACCCGGCCCGTCTGCGCATCAAGGTGCAGGTGCCCGAGGGCGACCCCACGGTGCCGACGCTGTTCGAGGTCCACCCCGGCACCGAGGCGCTCGAGCGCGAGGTGTTCGACATGTTCGGCATCGCCTTCGAGGGCCACCCCGACCTGACGCGCATCCTCATGCCCGAGGACTGGGACGGCCATCCGCTCCGCAAGGACTACGCGGTCGGGCGCATCCCCGTGCAGTTCAAGGGCGACCCGGGACCGAGGTAGGAGCCACGATGACGGCGACGGATCCACACCTGACCGCCGAAGGAAGCCAGGAGATGGCTCCTCGGGACATGGCCGGCGGCGTCGAGGTGCTGCGCGAGCTGGGCTCGGTGCTGCGCCTGTCGGAGGCCGAGGTCGCGGCCATGGGCGACATCGAGGGCGACCCCGACGAGGCCACCACCACGATCATGAACATGGGTCCGCAGCACCCGTCGACCCACGGCGTGCTGCGGTTGATGCTCGAGCTCGACGGCGAGACGGTGCTGCGCACCAAGCCCGTCATCGGCTACCTGCACACCGGCATGGAGAAGACGGGCGAGACGCTCACGTACCTCCAGGGCCCCACCAACGTCACGCGGATGGACTACGCCGCTCCGCTCTTCAACGAGCTGGCCTTCTCGCTCACCGCCGAGAAGCTCCTCGGCGTCGAGATCCCCGAGCGGGCCACCTGGATCCGCATGCTGCTGTGCGAGCTCAACCGGATCAGCTCGCACCTGCTGTTCCTGGGCACCAACGGCATGGACCTCGGGGCCGTGTCGATGATGATCTACGGCTGGCGGGAGCGGGAGGAGACCCTCCGGGTCCTCGAGCACATCACCGGCCTGCGGATGAACCACAACTTCATCCGCCCCGGCGGGGTGGCGGCCGACCTGCCCGACGGCTGGCGGGAGAAGGTCCAAGCCCTCCTCGACACCATCCCGGGTCGGCTCGACGAGTACGAGGTCCTCCTCACCGACCAGCCCATCTACCGCGACCGCCTCCAGGGCGTCGGCGTGATCACCACCGAGGAGGCCATCGCCCTGGGGGCCACCGGGCCCATCCTCCGCTCCACCGGCTACGCGTGGGACCTCCGCCGGTCGATGCCCTACCTGGCCTACGACCAGGTCGACTTCGACGTCATCGTCGGCTCCTACGGCGACTGCTTCGACCGCTACTCGATCCGCCTGGCCGAGACCCGCGAGTCGCTCCGCATCATCGAGCAGATCCTCCAGCAGCTCCCCGACGGCGACTACCGGGTGCAGGACAAGAAGGTCACGCCTCCGCCCCGGGCCCGCATCGACGAGTCGATGGAGGCGCTGATCCACCACTTCAAGATCTTCACCGAGGGGTTCCGCGTGCCCGCCGGCGAGGCCTACGCCGCCGTCGAGAGCCCCCGCGGCGAGCTCGGGATGTACATCGTCTCCGACGGCTCGGCGAAGCCCTACCGCCTGCACGTCCGGGGCCCGAGCTTCGTCAACGTCCAGACCCTGCCCCACATGATGCACAACGGCCTGATCGCCGACGGCGTGGCCGTCATCAGCTCGGTCGACCCGATCATGGGCGAGGTCGACCGATGATCGCGCACGACCGACGCCCACTTGGTGCCTGGCACCATGTGGGCCTGTCCTCCGACCCGGGTCACGCCACCGACGCCCACTTGGTGCCTGGCACCACGTGGGTCAGGACGTTTTCGCGGTCGTGCACCACCAGTGGCAGGGTGGCGCAGTGGCTCGGCTGACCGCGGACAACGTCGTCCTGGCGAAGGAGATCATCGGGCGCTACCCGCGGCCGAAGTCAGCGCTGATCCCGCTGCTGCACCTGGCCCAGGAGCAGGACGGCTTCGTGGCCGAGGACGCCATGGAGCACCTGGCCGAGCTGGTGGGCGTCACGCCGGCCGAGGTGCTGGGCACCTGCTCGTTCTACGAGATGTTCAAGCGCGAGCCGGTGGGCCGCTACGTCATCAACGTCTGCACCAACATCGCCTGCCAGCTCATGGGCGGCGAGGAGCTGCTGCACCACGCCGAGGAGAGCCTCGGCATCCGGTCCGGCTCCACCACGCCCGACGGGATGTTCACCGTCGAGGACGTCGAGTGCATCGCCGCCTGCACCGAGGCGCCCTGCCTCCAGGTGAACTACCGCTACCGGCATCGCATCACCCACGACCAGTTCGATCGCATGGTCTCCGACCTCCGGGCCGGCCGGCTCGACGACGAGGTCCCGCCCCACGGCACCGTGGCTCGCATCCGCCAGCACATCCCGAACGAGACCGCCGCCGGCCCCGCCCTCGTCGAGGGCGCCGAGGAGCCGGTCTGGATCGCCGCCCGCCCCGCCCCGGCCAAGCAGGGGGCGAAGGCGTGAGCGAGCGCAGCGAGCGAACCATCGAGCACGGCTTTGGTCTTCCGACGGCGGAGCTTGCGGAGCCGGCGGCGGTCATCAGCGCCGCCGTCCGCGACACCCCGGCCGATGACGCCCACGACCGGGGCGAGGTGCGCTGATGACCATTACCGACGCGCCGAAGATCATCAGCTCGCGGTTCGACCACGAGGACTCCTTCACGCTGCGTCGCTACGAGGCGACCCACGGCTACGAGGGTCTGAAGGCGGCGCTGGCCAAGCGGCCCGACGAGGTCGTCGAGGAGGTCAAGACCGCCAGCCTCCTGGGCCGGGGCGGCGCCGGCTTCCCCGCCGGGGTGAAGTGGGGCTTCTGCCCGCCCGGCGTCTGGCCCCGGTACCTCGTCGTCAACGGCGACGAGTCCGAGCCCGGCACCTACAAGGACCGCATCCTCATGGAGCGCGATCCCCACCAGCTGATCGAGGGCGTGCTCATCGCCTGCTACGCCATCGGCTGCGCCCAGGCCTTCCTCTACGTCCGGGGCGAGATGGCCCTGGCCCAGGAGCGCATCGCCCAGGCCCTCAACGACGCCTACGCCAAGGGCTACGTCGGCAAGAACATCCTCGGCACCGACTTCTCGGTCGACATCGTCCTGCACTGGGGCGCTGGCGCCTACATCGTGGGCGAGGAGACCGGCCTGCTCGAGAGCCTCGAGGGCAACCGCGGCATGCCGCGGCTCAAGCCGCCGTACTTCCCGGCCGCCATCGGGCTCTACCAGCAGCCGACGATCGTCAACAACGTCGAGACGCTCGCCAACGTGCCCTGGATCATCAGCGAGAGCGGCCAGGCGTTCCATGACATCGGCGCACCGACGAGCACCGGCATGCGGATGTTCGCGGTGA
>DATHEV010000423.1:0-2561 GCA_035318405.1 Iamia sp. | reverse complement strand
GTCGAGCACGGCGATGCGGGTGATGCCCCGGTTGATGGTGCGGGTCTCGACCCGGGCCACGAACGGCACGGCCTCACCGCTGGAGATCTCCGTCATCGTGACGTCGTCGGGGTACGGGGCCGACGGGTCGGCCAGCTCGTGGAAGCCCTGGTCGGTGGTCGACCGGTAGAACCACTGGTAGGTCGGGGCGATCGAGCAGTCGTCGTCGAGCGGGGCGCCGAGGCCGGCGTCCTCGGTCCGACAGGCGAAGGGCTCCTGGTGGGGGCCGGAGATGATGGGTCCCGACACCGGGTGGTCGCGCACGACCAGGGTGGCGCGCTGGCCGCCGGAGGTGGCCACGAGGGTGTTGTCCCCCTCGACCAGCCCGGTCACCAGGCCCCGGCGCTCGCCGTCGGGCAGGGCGGCGAAGACACCGGTGACGTCGGACCCGTCGCGGGTGACGGCCAGGGGGGCGTCGGGAGCCAGGCCCCGGACGGCGACGAGCACGTCGCCGCCGCTCACGGTGTCGGGCATGGTCGAGAGGGTGATGATCTCGAACTGCCCGGCGGCGAGGGGTGGGGTCCGCCGCGTGTGCGGGTCGGCATCGACCTCGGCCGGTCCGGTCTGGGCCGGCGCCGGGGCCGGGCTGGCCACCAATGTCGCCCCCAGCACCGCCAGCGCGGCGAGGCCACCCCGCAGGCGGGCGCGCCGGGACCGTCGTCTCGCGTTGTCGCACACCCCGTGCACCTTCGGCGTGACCCGTTCGGCACCTGCCACCCCTCCCGGCGAACTCGGTGGGGTAGGTGCCCAGAAATGGGCGTCTACTCCACCGAGTTCCGAGCGCTGGAGCCCTCTAGCACGCCCGAGGTTGCCCGGGGTGGAGGCCGGCCCGTAGAGTTGCCAGTCGGCCCTGAGGGCTCTCGACGTGGCGCGAGCCCGTCGCCGCCCCGGCCCCCCAACGTACGCCCCGGCAGTCCGCCGGAACGAGGAGAA
Organism: Iamia sp.; assembly: GCA_035318405.1. GTDB lineage: Bacteria > Actinomycetota > Acidimicrobiia > Acidimicrobiales > Iamiaceae > Iamia. The sequence continues at coordinate 1,589 of DATHEV010000423.1, read as the reverse complement.
CAGCCGTGCCCACCTACTCGCCGAAGGCCAGTGAGATCCAGCGTCGCTGGTACGTCGTCGATGCCGAGGGCCTGGTGCTCGGTCGCCTCGCCACCGAGGTCGCTCGCATCCTGCGGGGCAAGCACAAGCCGACCTTCGCCCCCCACATGGACACCGGCGACCACGTGATCATCGTGAACGCCGAGAAGATCGTCCTCACCGCGGACAAGCTCGAGAAGAAGATGGTCTACCGCCACTCCGGCTACCCGGGCGGCATCAAGGAGCAGACCTACGGCGAGGCGCTGGCCAAGAAGCCGGCCGACACCGTCCGCCGCAGCATCAAGGGGATGCTCCCGCACAACCGGCTCGGCGCCCAGCAGCTCACCAAGCTCCAGGTGTACGCCGGCCCGACGCACCCCCACGCCGCCCAGAAGCCCGAAGTCCTCGAGATCCCCGGCGCCCGTCGCGCCACCGCGTAGGAGACCCGCCGTGTCCAAGCCCCTCATCCAGACCACCGGTCGCCGCAAGAGCGCCGTCGCCCGCGTCCGCCTCCGCGACGGCGAGGGCAAGATCACCATCAACGGCCGGACGGTCGAGGACTACTTCCCGAACGAGACCCACCGGATGGTGCTCTCGGAGCCGCTGGTCGCCATCGAGGCCACCGAGCGCTACGACATCGACTGCACCATGGGCGGCGGTGGCCCCACGGGCCAGGCCGGCGCCATGCGCCTCGGCATCGCCCGGGCCCTGATCGCCCTGGACGAGGAGTGCCGGCCCGTGCTCAAGGCCGCCGGCTTCCTCACCCGGGACGCGCGGGAGAAGGAGTCCAAGAAGTACGGCCTCAAGAAGGCCCGCAAGGCTCCGCAGTACTCGAAGCGCTGATCGCGGTCGATCGGCCTGGTCGCGGAGGACCTCTTGTCCTCGGCTGGCGCCTCGGACGGAAGGGAACTGTGCTCTGCGTTGACGCGGGAGGTCGCCCTGGTCGCGACCGATCGTTGTCCTCGGCAGGGCCTCGGACGGAAGTGCACTGTGCTCTTCCGCTCTTGGCGCCTCCTTCGTCGGCGCCGGGCCGCTCGGGCCCTGCCGTCCCTGCGTTCGGGGGGCGGAGCGCAACGGAACCCGGTCGGCGATGGGGGCGGAGCGCGCCTGTGCGTGAGGTGGTGCTCGTCGTGAGCGGAGGTTCGACATGACGCTTCGATTCGGGACCGATGGTGTGCGCGGGGCGGCCAACACCGAGCTGACGCCTGAGCTGGCCCTGGCTCTCGGGCGGGCCGCGGCGCGGACATTGGGGCCCGGGCCGTGGGTCGTGGGCCGCGACACCCGGGTCTCGGGGCCGCTGCTCCACGCCGCCTTCGCCGCCGGGCTGGCGTCGGAGGGGGCCACCTCGGTCGACCTCGGCGTCGTCCCCACCCCCACCGTGGCCTTCCTGGCCGCCGCCGACCAGCTGCCCGGCGCCATGATCTCGGCGTCGCACAACGCCTTCGCCGACAACGGGATCAAGCTGTTCGCCACCGGAGGCCGCAAGCTCGACGACGCGACCGAGCGCCGCATCGAAGACGAGGTGCGCGCGCTCGCGCTCGAACCGGTGCCGCGGCGCAAGCGCGGAACCT
>DATHEV010000422.1:0-4490 GCA_035318405.1 Iamia sp. | reverse complement strand
GGCGATCGACAGGCGACGCGTGGGCACAGGCAGGGTCTCCCGGAGGGGGTGCAGGGGTGGGGTCACCGTTCGGACGGTCACAGGACTGTAACAAAGTTCATCATCGGCGCAAGAGCGCCGGGATCAAGGGTGCCATCGCGTGCGCGGAGGGTCGCGGATGGTGGTGGCCCGCCCGGGCCGGCTCAGGGCGCCGACGATCCGGCCTCGGTGAGGGTGGCGAGGGTGAAGGCCAGGGGCAGGACGATGCCGTCGTCGACGTCGGTGCCGAGCGAGCCGAAGAGGGCCACCAGGTCGGCCCGCGCCGCCGGCCAACCGTCGCCCAGGGACTGGCGCAACACGATGATCGGAGCCGCGTTGGTCTCGACGAAGGTCACGGCGGCGTCGGCCGACCCCACCCGCCAGTCGATCGTCCGCTCCTCGAGGGCGAAGCGCTCCACGCGACGCCGAAGATCCGGGCCAGGTCCTCGGCGCGGGCCCAGTCCCGCGGCCCCGGACCCGGCGGCTCGGGCACGTGGGCGAAGAGGGTCTCGGTCATGCGGTCGAAGAGCCCGTCGATGGCCCAGGCGGTGACGGCCACGGTGCCGCCCGGCCGGCACGCCCGGCGCAGCTCGGCCCCCACGCGCGGCTGGTCGGTGGCGAACATGGCGCCGAAGGTCGACAGGACCCGGTCGTAGCCGTCGTCGGCGACGGGGAGGGTGGCCATGTCGGCCTCGTGCCACGTCACGCGGTCGGCCAGCCCCTCGGCCTCGGCCCGGCGGGCGGCCTCCTCCAGCAGCGTCGGCGTGAGGTCGACCCCGGTGACGTGGGCGGCACCGGCCCGCACCGCGGCCAGGGCCGTGTTCCCGGTGCCTAGGAATCAGAACGGGTCGGCGCAGCCGACTCCTTCAGGGTGGCGGGTGGGGTCGGAGGACGTGACGTCGAGGACGGTCAGCCCCTCGACCCCGACGGTGGCCACCAGCTCGCGGCCGGCGGCGGCGAAGACGTCGCCCATGTCGGCATAGGAGCCGATCGACCACATCCGGCGGGTGGCGTCGAGGGGATCGGTCTCACTCATGGGTGTCTCCTCGGCCGGGGGTCTGGCGGGGTCCGGGCGGGTCGGGGTGGACGTGGTGGTGGTGCGGGTCGTCGAAGAGGAGGAACTTGTCGCCCATGGCGACGAGCCGCCCGCCGTAGGCGTCGCCCAGGCCGACCTCGGTGAGGACCTGGTCGGGCGGTCCGGCGGCCACGACCCGCCCGGCCAGCAGCAGCACCAGGTCGGCCCGGCGGGCGTCGGCCAGGTCGTGGGTCGAGGTGACGACGGTGCGGCCGGCGTCGCGCTCGGCCTCGACGGCGGCGTCGATGAGGGTGTGGGACACGGCGTCGAGGGCGGTGACGGGTTCGTCCAGCAGGACCAGGTCGGCCTCCTGCGCCAGTCCCTGAGCCACGAGGACCCGCTGTCGCTGCCCGCCCGACAGCTCCGACAGCTGGCGGCGGCGCAGGTCCGCCACCTCCAGCCGCTCGAGGGCGGTGTCGACCGCGGCCCGGTCGGCCCTGGTCATCCGGCCCAGCACGCCCCGGTGCGGGTAGCGGGCCATGGTCACGGCCTCGCCCACGGTGAGGGGGAGGGCGCGGTCGACCTCGGTGGTCTGGAGCACGAGGCTCACCCCACCCCGTCGGCGCGCCGCCGCCACGTCCAACGACCCCGATCGGGGGGCCAGCAGCCCGGCCATGGCCCGCAGCAGCGTGGACTTGCCCGAGCCGTTGGGCCCGATGAGGGCCACCGTCCGCCCCTCGGGCAGGACGAACGAGGCGTCGGCCAGCGCGACGCGGGGCCCGTGGGCGAGCGTCAGGTCGGTGGCGGTGACGGCAGCGGTCATGGGAGAAAGGAGGGGCCGGGGGCGGGAGCGGGCCGACCCTACCGGGTTGCGGAATGAGAACCGTTCTCGGTACGGTGCTCCCTCGTGCGCCCCCGCCTCCTGCTCGCCCTGCTCCCGGCCGTGCCGCTGGTGCTGGCCGGGTGCGGGTCGGGTGACGCCGCCGCCGAGGACGGGCGGCCCACGGTCGTGGCCACCACGAGCATCCTGGGCGACGTCGTCGAGGAGCTGGTCGGTGGGGCGGCCCGGGTCGAGGTGGTGATGCCGACGGGTGCCGACCCCCACGACTTCCAGCCCTCGGCCCGCGAGGTGAACGCCATGCGGTCGGCCGACGCCCTCGTCACCAACGGTGGCGCCTTCGAGGCCGGGCTCGAGCCCGCCATCCAGGCGGCCGAGGAGGACGTCCCCACCGTCCACGCCTTGGTCCACGTCGCCGTCCTGCCCTTCGGTGCGGCCGGCCACGCCGACGAGGAGCAGGCCGCCGAGGCCGGCGACGAGCACGGCCACGACCATGCCCACGACGGCGACGACCCCCACTTCTTCACCGACCCCGACCGCGTGGCGGACGCCGCCGAGGGCATCGCCGCCTTCCTGGCCGACGAGGTCCCGGCCCTCGCCACCGCCGAGGTGGCCGAGGGCGCCGCCGCCTACGTCGACGAGCTGCGGGACCTGGCCGCCGAAGTTGAGCAGACGCTGGCGCCGATCCCGGCCGACCGCCGGGTCATCATCACGAACCACGAGGTGTTCGGCTACTTCGCCGATCGCTACGACTTCGAGGTGGTGGGGGCGGTGGTCCCCGGCGGCGGCACCGGGGCCGAGCCCAGCGCCGGCGCTCTCGACGCCCTGGCCCACCTGATCGAGGAGGAGGGCGTGCCCGCCATCTTCGCCGATGCCTCCTCGCCGGCCCGGCTGGCCGAGACGCTGGCCGACGAGGTCGGCGCCGAGGTCGAGGTCGTCTCGCTCTTCACCGAGGCGTTGGGCGCCGAGGGCTCCGGTGGCGAGACCTACATCGCCATGGTGCGCACCAACGCCGAGCGGATCGTCGAGGCCCTCGGGTGACACCGATCGAGTGGCTCACCACCGCCTTCGAGCCGGAGTTCATGCAGCGGGCCCTCCTGTCCGGGCTCGTGGCCAGCGTCGCCACCGCCGTGGTCGGCACCTGGATCGTGCTGCGGGGCCTGACCTTCCTCGGCGACGCCTTGGCCCACGGCATCATCCCGGGCCTCGCCCTCGCCGTGCTGTGGGGCACCAGCCCCACCGTCGGCGCCCTCGTGTCCGCCCTCTTCATGGGGGGCGCCGTCACCGTGGTCGGCCGGCGGACGCAGGTGCGCGAAGACGTCGGCATCGGCCTGCTGTTCGTCGGGATGCTGGCCCTCGGCATCGTGATCGTGTCCCGCTCGGCGACGTTCACCTCCGATGTCACCTCTCTGCTCTTCGGCGACGTCCTCGGCGTGACCGCAGGCGACATCCGGGGCCAGGCGGTCGGGGCCGTGCTGGTGGTCGGCGTCTCGCTGGCCCTCCACCGGCCCTTCCTGGCCCTCGCCTTCAACCAGGACAAGGCCCGGACCCTCGGGATGCGCCCGGCCCTGGCCCACACCATCCTCCTCGCCCTCCTGGCCGTGTCGATCGTGGCCAGCTTCGACGCCATCGGCACCCTGCTGGTGTTCGGCCTCCTCATCGGCCCGCCGGCCACCGCCGGGCTGCTCGTCCGTCGGGTTCCGCTGATGATGCTGGTCGCCGTCGCCCTCGGGGCCTCGAGCGTGGTGCTGGGCCTGGCGACGTCGTTCCACGAGGGGACCGCCGGCGGGGCGACGATCGCCGGCATCGCCGTGGTCCAGTTCTTCGTCGTCCTCGCCGGCCAGGAGGTCGTGCGGCTGGTGGACCGGCGACGAGAGGTCGCCACGGCCTGATCCCCAAACGAGGGGACGGCCAAGCCGCCGCTCCGCAGGCGACGAAGGTCACTCACGGAGCGGCGGGCGACCGCCTGCCGCGCGACCAGATCGGGGGCCTCCGTGGCCACCTCTCGACGACTGCTCACAGGAGCCGCCGCGGCGGCCTTGGGGCTCGGCCTCATCCCCCTCGGCTCGGCGGCACCGGCCGGCGCCGCGACCCCGCAGAGCACCCAGTACGTGGAGCGCACCCTGCGGGTGCTGGAAGGAGAGGCAGACCCCGGTCTCGTCGAGGAGCTCGCCGATCGCCTCGACGGGGGCACCGGCCGCCGCACCATCGTGAACGAGCGCATCGCCGGTGACGGTCACCAGGACGCCACGGTGCGCGAGCTGTTCGCGGACATCCTGGGCCGGTCGCCCAGCGCCGGCGACCACACGTACTGGAACGACCGCATCGGTGTCGTGGGCGAGTACCGGGCTCGGGCCGAGATCCTCTCCGCCCGCGAGCTCATCACCTCGCTCGGGGGCAGCAAGGAGGCCTTCGTCCAGGCCGTCTACCAGTCCGGCCTCGACCGCAGCGCCTCGCCGGCGGACGTGACCTACTGGGTCGGCCGCACCGGCGACAGCGCCGCCAGCCGCTCGCAGGTGGCCTGGTTCGTCCTGCGCTCCTCCGAGGGTCGTAGCATCGTGGCCCGGGACCTCTTCGAGGAGGTGCTGGCCCGCACGCCCGCCGCCGCCGCCCGTGACT
>DATHEV010000421.1:0-3990 GCA_035318405.1 Iamia sp. | reverse complement strand
CGTTTGTCATCGACATCGATGACCACGAAGCACCTCCGAATCCGACTGAGGCACTCTTGGACATCGTCAAGGTGGTTCACGATGACCCGAACGCCTGCCTTGTCAGGCATGGCGCTCAGAGGATCAGCGTACTCCTCCGGCTTCTCTTGCTGCTTCTTCAAAGCCTTCAGGACAAAGTGTGCGGGATCCTTCGCCCTTCCATCAATTGCTTTGATCCCCAGATCTGAGAGCGCGCTGCTCAATTCGCTCTTTACTCGCTCGACCAGCTCCTTGTAGGTCGAGTACTGCGCCCTGTACTGGGTAAGGAGCGAGACAGGGTCGGTTGTCATCTCTTTCCCGTGGGTCCAGCCTTGCGAAGTTCAGCAGCAAGGTGCCACCCGTCTGATCCATCCCGACGCTGCAGGTGATCACTCACAGCCTGCCGAGGACCCCATAGCTTGATGCCATCGCTGAACTCGTAGAGCACGTTATCCAGGCGGCTGGCGACGCGACTCGTGTCCTTTGTAATGATTGGGACGCTACCGTCCTCCGTCTTGAACAACGACAGGAATTGATCCCGGTGCGCTGGCTCTAGCTTGTCAGCGATTTCTCTGGGCTTGATGACGCCGGAGGCCGACCGCAGCTCGGTCAAGAAGAGATCCGTGTATTGCGCCTGGGTCGACTCATCATCAACAGAATTGGCAAAGCCGACCGCCCTCTCCATGAAGTCCATCGTGGCCCGGTCAGGTGAAACCACGAGCCGACAGCCGAGAAATCGCAAGAAGAAATCCGAGATCTCCTTGTTATAGCGATTCGCGTCTCGTTGGTGATCCGAGACCGTGGCCTCGATATCGGCGAGACTCAGCACCTTGGTGAAGAGGGCGGCCTTGAACACTTCCGCCTCTTCTGGCAGCGTGACGTCTCGAAGGCTGGCTGCATAAGTCGACTTCCCATCCGCCGTCTTGGCCGGTTCTACGAGAAGGGCCTTGTCGTCTTCTAGCTTCAGCAGGACCAAGCACCTGCCGGACCCGGAAGTGCCGGTCAAGCCCACGAGCCCGCCGATCACCACCAGAATGCCTGCTGAGGTGCCTCCGGTCTGCTGCTTGTACAGCTCGATCGCGATCGCGCGAGATGCGTCGACAAGGTCGCGCTGGTCCGAAAAATAGTCGACCACCAGCTGGGGCACCGTGGAGCGGAGTCTGGGCAAGGCCTTCTCCGTCTCGTCATCGTCGTCGCCCTCGTCGGACCCCGGAGTCTCGGCTGGTGAGTCGTAAACCGCCTTAAAGGCCTGCTTTGCGAGCGAGGTAGTTATGCGCTCGCGGAAGAACTGACGCAGATCGTCGTTCAGTTCCACTTCTGCCTCAGCCAAACTTGCCTCGAAGGCAGCCGGGTCTCGATCAAGAACCTTGATCTTCGGCATCTTGTGAATCATCACGTTGGTGACCATGAAGGTCGGCAGCTTGATGGCCACTCTCAGTTCCTCCCTACCGGGCGTACCCGGACCCCAGTCTCGCGGGCGGCAGGCTATGCCGCTGCGGAGCGGCTTGTGGCATCGAGAACTGGTCAACGAAGGCAGTGGCATGGGTCAGACCTGCGGTCAGGACGGGAACATGTGTTCGCCTTGGTAGTGTGCGCCAAGGGTGTGACAACGAAGCGAGAACCGCGGGGCCCGGGCGCCGCCGGAAGTGGGGATCACCACAGGTGGGGACCGGAAATGGGACGTCCCACCAACCAGCGCAACCGATTCTCGCCAGTGGCCGGGCAGTTACCCAACGAAGCAGACGGACACACAAAGTCTCGCTTCGCTATGACAGGGCGGCGGTGATGCGGGTGTTGGCCAACTCCTCGTCGGTGTCTAGGGCTCCTACGTAGGTGCTGACCAAGGTCTCGACGCTGTGGCCCATGCGCTTGGCGACCTCGCCGAGGGGGACGCCGGCTCTCAGCCACGTCGTGGCGGCCGCGTGGCGGCAGTCGTAGATGCGCATGGGTGGGGCGCCGGCCTGGTCGGTCGCTCGACGGAGCGCTCGCCACCAGTTGGAGGGCGCGGGCGGGTTGCCCTGGCGGGTGCGGAAGAGGAAGTCGTCGCCGGCCAGGCCCCGCTCGCCCACCCCTCCCGCAGGATGGCGACGAGCTGTGGCGGGATCGGGACCTCACGGGCGCCAATCTTGGGCTCGCCCGGCTCCTCAGCGGCCACCTCGGCCTCGGTGACATCGATCCGCCCCCATCCCGCCGACGGCAGGTCGAGCGAGGACACCCGCAGGGCGACGACCTCCGAGGGGCGCAGGCCGGCGTAGTAGGCGACAGCCGTCATCGCTCGGTAGGTGAGGCTCGCCGGCTGGCGGTTCGGGACCGCCTCGATGATGCGGACCATCGTCTCCGGGTCGGGCAGGCGACGGATGGCGACGGCTCGGCTCGTCCGGGCCGACTTCCGGTGGGCTCGTCCTCGAGGAGGGGGCGGCCACGGGTCGACCGGCAGGATCTCGAGCTCGACGGCACGGCGGGTGCAGCCCCGGGCGATCTTCCGGAGCCGGCCCGCCGTGGCCGGTGCCAGCGGACCACCGTCGTCGCGACGGCCGAGCCCCTGATCGACCTGGCCCAGTACCGGGCGAGTCAACTGACCGAGCGGCAGCACGTAGATGTCGAGCCACTCAACCGACGCCGCGTCGACGACAACACCAGAAGGTGGCAGCCACGCCTTCAGGTGCGCCCGCAGCCCGTCAGGCGGCGCAGGAGAGCCGGCACGGACGGCCAGGGGCACGAACCGCACCAGCGCCTCCACCTGGCTGACGCGGGTCCGCGGCGCCCACTCGTCCCACTGCTCGGCCAGCCACGTCCGGGCCCACTCGTGGAGCGGGGTGTCGGCCGGCTGGGGCGCCCACGTCTCAGGCTCCCCGGTGGCCGGGTCGAAGGCCTCGCCCGCCTGCTGGGCGACGAGGAGACCGGTCCGGTAGCGCTCGGCCTCGACCCACACGCGGAACGAGCGGCTGCGCTGGCGGCCGTCGACGTGCCATCGCACGACCCACGGCCGCCCGATGCGGTCGCCCTTCCGTCGTTGCAGTCCATAGACCGCCACGTCCGCCAGCGGCCGGCTGGTGACCGTCATCTCTGGGAGGGGATTGGGAGGGAGGCCCATACAACACATAGGCCGGTGCGGCTGACCTGGTGTAACGCGATATCCACGGAAATCCTCCGGAGCCGTGTGCGGGCGTTCGAGTCGCCCCGAGGGCGCCACGGATATCCCGGCCCCGACCTGCGGAAACGCAAGGATCGGGGCCGCTTCCGTTTCCGCCTGGTGTCCGCAAGAGCCCGTCGGCAGGCTGCTCGGTGCGACGCTGGCGAAGGCGTCAGCGGTTGATCGAGGAGCGGCAGTGAAGGTTCTCCAGTACGTCTACCTCGGGGTGTCGAGCGAGACGCTCGATCCCGCCACCATCACGCAGCGGATCGGCATCGGTCCCGACCGGGTCGAGGTCCGGGCCTCCAGGTCTGTCGATCCGCCCCGGCCGGTCGCCAACCGGTGGCGCCTCGACGCATCTCCGGGCGGCACCGTGGACGATCGGATCGACGAGATGTTGGCGCGCATCGAGCCGTGTGCGGATCGACTGGCGGAGCTGACAGCCGCGGGAGAGGTGGCCGCCGTGATCGAGGTCGTCCGGCACCTCGGCCACCCCGATGGCGACGAGGAGGAGGCCCGCGATGTCGGCTCCCTGCAGAAGCTGCCGGGCCAACATCAGCTGCTCGGGTTCGCCCTCAGCACCAGGACTCTCACCCGGCTGGTCGACCTCGGGCTGAGCCTCGACTTCGACGAGTACGGCTGAGCCCGCACCGGGCCAACGCTTCGACGTGCCCGCGGACGCCCCAGGGGCGGCCGATTCTCAGACGTCGGTGGCGGACCAGTCGACGGTGAGGTTGCGGGGGTCGTTCGGGTCGAAGCTGACCCGGAGGCGGCGGCCCGGCGTCATGAGCATGAGCCCCTCATGAGGGACGCGCTGGAAGGTCGTCACCCGCTCCGTC
>DATHEV010000420.1:0-2135 GCA_035318405.1 Iamia sp. | reverse complement strand
GTCACCGGCGAGGAGGGTGGTCATCCGGGTGAACCGGGACGAGAGGGCGCCGACGGTGCTCGTGGGGCGCAGGGCGTCGCGGAGCTGCGGGCTGCTGAGGTCCTGGGCGGCCGCGAGGGCCGCGTCCAGGGCTGCCTGTTCCGTGGCGGCGCTGACCAGATCGTGCTGCTCGCGCTTCAGGGCCACGAGGGCGGCGGCGCGCTCGATGGTCGCCAGGGCGTGCGCCGGGCGGTCGGGGACGAGCCACGGCGCATCGGCGGTCGGCGGGACCTGGGCGAGCAGGAAGAGGGGGCTGCGGGCGAGGTCCGCCCGGATCGGGATGCTCACGTCGTCGACGCCCGGTCCGAGCTCGTGGACGTCGCCGATCGGCGAGAGGTAGGCGAGGAGCGCCCGGCGGGCGGCGCGAGCCGATGGCCCGTGGGTGTCGGCCCCCACGAGGACATCGATCGACGCCACACGACCCGTCATGGCGCAGAACGACACGGCCGCTCCACCCATGTCGACGCGGGCGGGCCCCGCCGCCAGCACCGGGGCGATGGGCCCGCTCGCGTCGCTGCGCTCCGGCGGCTCACCGTGCCACCGTTGGGCACCACGATCGCGTCGCAGGGTGATCGTGGGATGGAGGCGTCGCTGTGGCAACCGGGTCTTCAAGGTCGTGCCTCCTCGCCCCCGCAGATTCGCACACGGGGCGCGGCGGTGCCGGTGATGGACCAGACCCAGACCACTGAACGGAGGCAACTCTTCACTTTGCGTGATGGTAGAAGGGGTGAACCCGTGCGCGGCATCCGTTGACGGATGGGTGCCGCGAGCCTAGGTTGGCGGGTGGCCCTCGTGCCGTCCCAGCACACCGATCGCCCCGCCCCTTCCCGGGCGGGCCTGAGCGATGGGAGTTGCCGTGGACGTACACGGACATCCTGATCGAACCCCACAACCACCCGAGGGCCTCCTCTTCGACCTGGCCCTGCAAGCCTATGCCGGCAGCGCCCACGTCCCGGGCGAGGGCGGACACGACCGCTGCTTCCGATGGGTCGCGTGCCACCGCTGTCTCGACGTCGTCGACGAGCTCTGCATCGAGGCCATCAAGCGAGGCCTCCGAGAGGACGGCCGAGCCGGCGCCCCGCTGGCCCAAGGGGTGGCCCAGGGCATCAGCTGGCTCAGGGTCGCCGGACCGGGCTACATCCTGCGGGCGCTGGCGAGCGTCGAGCAGACGCTGCGAGCGAACGAGGGGCGTCTGGCCAACCCGGGGGCGACGGCCTACATCAACAAGGCGTACCAGGAGGCCTTCGCCCAGGCCGTGGGGATGCGCTGCTCGAGCGACGAGGCGCAGGCGATCCTGGCCGCCATCCTCGAGCAGGTCCACCGGGGCTGGCGCATCCCGGAGGGCCAGCTGGTCGATTGGGAGAAGGCCGGCGCCTTCGTGGCATCGCGCACCTCGTTGCCGGACCCGCTCGACACGGACCGGCTGCGGTCGTGGTGGGAGGACGACGTGCGCCCGGCCATCGCCCGGCACCCCAAGGCCGCCGCCCAGCTCGACCGGCACCTGTACCGCATGCCCGACGTGCGGACGTCGATCGGTGACGACGATGCCGTCGCGGGCGCCGCCCCCGTCGAGAGCGAGGGCGCTGACCTGTTCGCGACGACGGCCGTCCTCCTCCTGCGGGCGTGGTCGGACGACCCGCGCCATCGCCAGCAGCGAGCACGCGCCATCGTCGAGGCCCTGGTCGAGGATCAGCTCGGATCGACCGCCGACGTCGACCCCGCGCTCATCGACCAGGCGGCGGCGAGCGCCCTGGTCCAGGCCGAGGACCTCGTGGCCCGGGCCCGGTGGCTGGCCGCCGTGCGGCTGGCGGTGGGTCCCCGCATCGACTCCCGCCTGCTGGTGCGCAGCGCGTCGCGCGCCCTCGAGACGACGGCGTGCGAGCTGCTGTCGGCGGCGCCGGACGGCGTCGAGCGCAGCGCTCGCACCCTGGCGTGGCGGGGATGGGTCGATGCCGTGATCGTCGACGCGTGCGAGCTCCACGACGACCTCCACCACGTCCGGGATGCGTTCCGCGCCCAGGGGGTGGCCTCGATCGAACCGAGCCAGGCCCGCCTTGCCCTCGTCGCCGCGCTGGCCCGCCGGCACGGCTGGAGCC
>DATHEV010000419.1:0-2024 GCA_035318405.1 Iamia sp. | reverse complement strand
CGCTGCGGGCCGGGCTGAGCGAGACCGATCTGACGACGTTGCGCACGCTCCTGCTGCGGCTCGTCGCCAACGCCACCTCTGACACCTCTGACACCTCTGCGGGCACCAAGGACAAGGAGAACCCCTCATGACCACCACCATCGACACCCTCCTCGCCGACTGGACCGAGTGCGAGCGCACCGGCGACGCCGAGCGGCTCGCCGGCCTGCTCGACGACGAGTTCGCCGGCATCGGCCCCGTCGGGTTCGTGCTCGACAAGCAGGCCTGGCTCGGCCGCTTCGAGATGGGCCTGCGCTACGAGCAGATCGAGCTCGACGAGGTCGTCACCCATCGCCACGGCGACGCCACGTTCGTCATCGCCCACCAGAAGGCGGTGGGCACCGCCGGCCCGAACACCACGCCGACCGACCTGCGCGTGTCGTTCACGGTCGTGCCCGGCGACGATGCCGACCTGCGCATCGCCGCCATGCAGTACAGCTTCATCGGGATGCCGGAGCCGGTCGGATGAGCGCGGCGGCTCCGTCCACCACCGCGTTTCGGCCGTCGCTCCCGCTCCGGGCCGCCAACCGGATGCTCCGGCGCGTGGTCGCCAAGGGCAAGGGCCCGTCGTTCATGCGCCTGCTCACCGTCACCGGCCGCCGCAGCGGCAAGCCGCGCACCACCCCGGTTGTGCCCGTCGAGGAGGACGGCCACGTCTGGCTGGTATCGGCCTACGGTGACGTCGCCTGGGTGCGCAACGTGCGGGCCGCCGGCGAGGTCGAGCTGGCCCGGGGCGACGACCACGTCCGCTACGCCGCCCACGAGCTCGACGGGCCGGATGCCGTGCCCGTCCTGCGCACCTACCTCTCGATGCCCTCGGAGCGGTTCGTGCGTCGCCGCTTCGACGTCGGTGCCGACTCGACCGCCGCGGCGATCCGCGCCGAGGCCCCGCGGCACCCGGTCTTCGCGCTCACCCCCGTCCCATGAAGCTCAGCATCGCCGTGACCGACTACTCGTGGCCGGGCGGGCCCGAGCAGCTGGCCGGCCACCTCCGGACCCTGGCCCGACAGGTCGACGAGGCCGGTGTCGACACCCTCTGGGTCGCCGACCACCTCCTCCAGATGGACCCCAACGCGTCGGTCGACGACCCCATGCTCGAGGCGTACACGACGCTCGGCTACCTCGCCGCCGCCACCGAGCGGGTGCGGCTGGGGACCATGGTCACCTGGGCGACGATCCGTCCGCCGATGCTGCTCGTCAAGGCCGTCACCACGCTGGACGTGCTGTCCGGCGGCCGGGCGTGGCTGGGCGTCGGCGCCGGCTACCGGGCCGACGAGGCCACCATGACCGGCCTCCCGTTCCCTCCGACGCCCGAGCGCTTCGACCGGGTCGAGGAGCTGCTGCAGCTCGCCGACCACACGTGGCGCGGCGACCGGTCGCCCTTCGACGGGCGGTTCCACCGGCTGACCGAGCCGATCAACGAACCGCCGCCGATCCGACGGCCCCGCGTGCTGATCGGGGGCACGGGCGAGACGCGCACGCTGCCCCTGGTCGCCCGGTACGCCGACGCCTGCAACCTCTTCGACATCCCCGACGGCGGTGCCACCGTCCGCCACAAGCTCGCCGTCCTCGCCGAGGCGTGCGCCGCCGTGGGCCGTGACGTCGGCGAGGTCGAGGTCACCCTCAGCAGCCGGCTGGCGCCGGGGGAGACCACGGACCAGCTGGCCGACCGGTGCGCCGAGCTGGCCCGCATCGGCATCGACCACCTGGTCCTGGTGACCAACGGCCCGTGGCACTCCGGCGCCGACCTCGACACCGCCCTCGCCGCCGTGGACCCCCTCCGCGCCCTCTCCTGACCGCCGACGCCGAACCTTGGACGAACTCCGCCGAATGCGGCGTGGTTCCGTCCAAGGCTCGGTCAGCGCCATCGAACCTTGGACGGACCTGGCCGAATGCGGCGTGGTCCCGTCCAAAGCTCGATGGCCCGACGCGACCGTGGGCCCTCGCCGGGTGGCGGGGCCCACGGATGCTGGGGTGGGGGGTGT
>DATHEV010000418.1:0-2349 GCA_035318405.1 Iamia sp. | reverse complement strand
CGGACTGTTCGACACCGTCATCTCCGCCGGTGGGTTCACGAGCGAGGAGCAGAAGCAGGCGTTCCTGGCCGAGGCGCAGGCCGCGGGCGACACCCTCAGTGCCCGCCTCGACGGCTACGGCCTGACCTCCTGTGGCTGAGCCGATGACGACCGCGGCGCGACGACGACGGGGCGCGACGGCTCTGGCCGGGCTGGCCCTGCTGGCCCTGGCCGGCTGCGGCCTCCTGGGCGACGACGCCGAGGCGGCCGGGCCGTCGGGCCTCGGCACCCCGAGCTGACGAGCGCCGCCGACGCCATCCGTCGGGCGCCGGCGGGCACCGCCTAGGCTCCGAACCCATGTTCGTCCTCGGCATCGATCCCGGGCTGACGCGCTGCGGCTACGCCTGCGTCGAGTCGACCGGACGGGGCCAGGCGCGGGCCCGCGCCATCGGGGTCATCCGCACCGACCCGCACGACCCGCTGCCGGCCCGGCTGGCCGAGCTCCACGCCGAGCTGGTCGGCCTCCTGGCCGAGATGCGGCCGGCGGCGGTGGCCGTCGAGCAGGTGTTCTTCCAGGTCAACGTGCGCTCGGCCATGGGCACCGCCCAGGCCAGCGGGCTGGCCATGGCCGCCGCCCACGCCACCGGCGCCGAGGTCATCCAGTACACCCCCACCCAGGTGAAGCAGGCCGTGGCCGGCGACGGCCGGGCCGACAAGGAGCAGGTCGGGCGGATGGTCAAGACCCTCCTGGGCCTGGCCCGGGTCCCGGAGCCGGCCGACGCCGCCGACGCCGCCGCCCTGGCCCTGTGCCACCTGGCCCACTCACCCCTGGCCCGCGCCGCCACCGCCGGCGCCAGCCGCCGTTGACCGCCCGCACGAGGAGACAGAGCTGATGGCCGGGATGATCGGATCGCTGCGAGGCGACCTGCTGGAGCGCACCCCCGACGGCGAGCTGCTGGTCGAGGTGGGCGGTCTCGGCTACCGGGTGCACGCCGGCCCGGCCACCGCCGCCCTGCTGGGCGACATCGGGTCCGAGGTCCGGGTGTGGACCCACCACCACGTCCGCGAGGACACCCAGGTCCTCTACGGCTTCGCCACCCGCGACGAGCGCGTCACCTTCGAGGCCCTCATCTCGGCCCACGGCGTCGGCCCGGCCCTGGCCCTGGCCATCCTCTCGGTCCACGAGCCCTTGGCCCTGCGCCGGGTGCTGGCCGACGACGACGTGTCGGCCCTCTGCCTCGTCCCGGGTGTCGGCAAGAAGACGGCGGCCCGGCTCCTGGTCGAGCTCAAGAGCCGGCTCGAGCTCCCCGTCGGCGACGTGGCCGCGGCGGTGGCGGCCGCGGGGCCATCGTCGGCGGGCGCCGCCTCGGCCGGCTCGGTCCGCTCCGACGTCCGTGACGCCCTGTTCGCGCTGGGCTACACGCCCGACGAGGTGGTCGAGGCCACCCGCGACCTGCCCGCCGGCGACGACGTGTCCGCCCTGGTCAGCGTGGCCCTGCGCCGCATGGTGGCCCGCCGGTGAAGGCGGCCTGAGCATGCCGCGCGACGAGCTGCTGGGCCCCGACGACCTCGGGGACGAGGCCTTCGCCGGCGATCCGGATCCCGTCCTGGGCCCCGAGCCGGTCGCCGGCGAGGAGGGCGTCGAGGCCGGTCTCCGACCCCGCCGGCTCGAGGACTTCGTCGGCCAGACGGAGCTCAAGGAGCACCTGCACATCATCCTGGAGGCCGCCCGTCGCCGGGGCCAGGCCGCCGACCACCTGCTCTTCGCCGGGCCCCCCGGCCTGGGCAAGACCACCCTGGCGGGCATCGTCGCCACCGAGATCGAGGTCGCCCTCCACGTCACGTCGGGCCCGGCGCTCGAGCGGGCCGGCGACCTGGCCGCCATCCTCAGCCAGCTCAGCGATGGCGACGTCCTCTTCATCGACGAGATCCACCGGCTCTCCCGCACCGTCGAGGAGGTCCTGTACCCGGCGATGGAGGACTTCGTCGTCGACATCGTCCTGGGCAAGGGCCCGGCGGCGCGCACCATCCGCATCGACGTCCCCAAGTTCACGTTGGTCGGCGCCACCACCCGCACCGGGCTGATCACCGGCCCGCTGCGCGATCGCTTCGGCCTGGTCGCGCGGCTCGACTTCTACGAGCCCGAGGACCTCGAGGCCATCGTCGTCCGGGCCGCCGGCATCCTCGACGTCGAGGTGGCGCCCGAGGGGGCCCACGAGATCGCCCGCCGGGCCCGGGGCACCCCCCGGATCGCCAACCGGCTGCTGCGCCGGGTGCGCGACTTCGCCGACGTGCGGGGCACCGGCGTCATCGACCTCGACACGGCCAAGGCCGGGCTGGCCACCTTCGGGGTCGACGAGCGGGGCCTCG
>DATHEV010000417.1:0-3501 GCA_035318405.1 Iamia sp. | reverse complement strand
GCCCACCTCCGCACCCGGGGCGGGGTGCTGGTCCGGCTCCCGGGGCCGGGGTCGTGGCCCGGGTCGCCGGACGTCACCCTGCGGGCCACCGCCCCCGACTGGCGGGGGGCGGTGCCGCCCACCCAGCTCGACGGGGCCGGTCGACTCCGGGCCCGGCGGGTGGTGGTCGAGGCCACCGGCCGGGGTCGGTCCGCCCGCCCTCGCCGGATCGAGCTCTGGCTCCCCGGCGCCACCGGTACGGCCACCCCCGTCACCGAGCGTCGCCCCTCCGACACCCCGTCCCACCCCGCCGCCGACCCCGTGACCTGGGCCGATGCCGGCTGACCTCCTCGCCTACGTGGCGCACCACCGCGCAAGAAGGTCGACCGGCGCGGTCACGCACCGCCCAGTGGCGCACCACCGCGCAAGAAGGTCGACCGGCGCGGTGAGGTTCCCGCGCGGTGGTGCACCGCCGGTGGTGCACCACCGCGCGGGAACGGCGCTCCGCTGGTTCCGGCGCGGTCATGTGCCGCCTGTGGCGCACCACCGCGCAGGAAGGTCGACCTGCGTGGGCGGCGTGGTGCACCACCGCGCAGGAAGGTCGACCTGTGGGGATGGGGGGCGGCGGTGAGCCGGCGGCGGGGGAGGGGGAGGGGGAGGGGGGTCGAGCGGGGGGAGCGGTCGGTGGTGGCCCGGATCCCGGACTGGGCGGTGGTGGCGGCCGGGCACGGCGAGGACGAGCCGGTGCTGGTCCTCCACGCCAACCGGGTCGTGGCCGCCTCGGCCGCGGCCCGGGCCGCCGGGGTCGCCGTCGGGCTCCGCCGGCGGGAGGCCCAGCGCCGCTGCCCCGACGCCGTCCTCGTCGCCGCCGATCCCGCCCGCGACGCCCGGGTGTTCGAGCCCCTCGTCGGGGCGCTGGAGGCGGTGACGCCGCGGGTCGAGGTCACCCACCCGGGCACCGTCGCCTTCGGGACCCTCGGCCCCTCCCGCTTCCACGGGGGCGACGCCGCCCTGGGCGAGCTCGTGGTCGAGGTCCTGGCCGCCGCCCTGCCCACCCCGGGCCCGGTGCGGGTCGGCATCGGCGACGGGACCTTCACCGCCGCCTGCGCCGCCCGGCCGGGCCGACCGGGCCGCTCCCTCGGCCCCGGCGACCCGGCCGAGCCCCCCGACGAGGTCGTCACCCCCCCGCCCAAGTGGGGTCCCCGTCCGGACCCCGGGTCGTTCCGTGTGCGGAAAGGCGCCGCATCCGGGGCAACCCGCACACAGAACGGCGCCGCCCACCCGCCGACCCCCGCCGGCGCCGTCACGATCGTGCCCGCCGGGGAGGCGGCGGCGTTCCTCGCGCCCTGGCCGGTCGAAGCCGCCGCCGAGCACCTGGGCACCCCCGAGGCCGAGGACGTGGCCGACGTGCTCCGCCGGCTCGGGCTCCGCACGCTCGGGGCGGTGGCCACCCTCGACGCCCCCGATGTCCTGGGTCGCTTCGGCGACACCGGCACCCTGGTCCACCGGCTGGCGCAGGGCCTCGACCCTCGCCCCCTGGCCACCCGCCGCCCCGCCCCCGAGCTGGCCGTCTCGGCCGAGCTCGACCCGCCCGTCGAGCGGGTCGACCTCCTCGCCTTCCGGGCCGTGGCCCTGGCCGACGACCTCCACACCAGGCTCGGGCGCGACGGCCTGGCCTGCCTCCGTCTGGGGATCGAGGTCGAGACCGACCACGGCGAGACCCGGCGCCGCTCCTGGCGGCACGAGGGCGGGCTGGGCGCGGCGGCCGTGGCCGAGCGGGCCCGCTGGCAGCTCGACGGCTGGCTCAGCGGGCCCGTCGCCGACCGGCCCAGCGCCGGCATCATCCGCCTGGTCCTCGATCCCGAGGAGGTCGTCCCGGCCCGGGGCCGTCAGCTGGGCTTCTGGGGCGGCGAGACCCGGCTCGACGAGGGCGCCGCCCGCGCCCTGGCCCGGGTGGGCGCCCTGCTCGGCACCGACGCCGTCACCGTCCCCGAGGTGGTCGGCGGCCGGGGCCCCGGCGACCGGGTGACGACCCTCCCGGCCGCGTCGGTCGACCTCGGCGGCGACCGCACGCTGGCCCGCCCCGGCCTCGACGGGCCCTGGCCCGGCCGGCTGCCCCCACCCTCGCCCGCCCTGGTCTTCGCCGACCCCGCCCCCGTGGACCTCCTCGACGCCGACGACCGGCCGGTCCGGGTCAGCGGCCGGGGCCTCATCAGCGCCGCACCGGCCCGCCTCGGCCGGCACCCGATCGTGGGCTGGGCCGGTCCCTGGCCCCTCGTCGAGCAGTGGTGGGATCCCGACCGGGGCCGGCGCCGGGCCCGGGTCCAGGTCGTGCTGGACGACGGCACCGCCCACCTCCTCGCCCTGGAGGCCGGCACCTGGTACCTCGAGGCCACCTACGACTGAGGCGACGAGGCGACGGAGGCGACCGAACTACACCGAGGCGGCCGTTCGGTCGCCACGGCGCGGGCGCGGTCACGGGCGGGCGAGGATCTCGACGCTGGGGACGATGAAGGCGGCGGTGTCGTCGGCGGCCCAGCGGTGGAACGCCGAGGCCATCGCCGCCAGCTCGTCCCGGGTCGCCAAGCCGGCGGCGACGGCCTGGTCGGCCAGCGTCGTGCCCGTCACCCGGTCGGCCCACAGCCCGCCCCACCAGGCCCGCTCGTCGGGGGTGGAGAAGGTCCACACCGTGCAGCTGACCGAGACCGAGCCGAACCCGGCGGCGAGGGCCCAGCCCTTGAGCCGGCGGCCGGCGTCGGGGTCGGCGTCGTTGCCCCGGGCGACGGCCCGGTAGACGGCCAGCCAGCGGTCGAGGGCGGGATCGGGCGGGTCCCAGGTGAAGGCGGCGTAGTCGGACTCCCGCACCGCCAGCACGCCGTCGGCCCGGCACACCCGACGCATCTCGACCAGGGCGGCCACGGGGTCGGACAGGTGCTGGAGGACCTGGTGGGCGTGGACCACGTCGAACGAGGCGTCCGGCGCGTCCAGGGCGTAGACGTCGCCGACGACGAAGGTCAGGCCGTCGGACCCGAACCCAGAGGCCGCGGCCGCCGCGATCACGTCGGGCGACCGGTCCATGCCGACCACCCGGCCCGGTGCCACGCGGGCGGCCAGGTCGGCGGTGATGGTGCCCGGCCCGCACCCGACGTCGAGCAGGTCGAGACCGGGACGCAGGTGCGGCACGAGGTGCGGGGCCGAGTTCGCGACCGTCCGCCAGCGGTGGGACCGCAGGACGCTGTCGGCGTGGCCGTGGGTGTAGGTGTCGTCGGGGCTCACCCCGCTCATCCTGCCGCGGGGAGGACAGCTCAGGCCGGGGTGTTCTCCGTCTCCTCGTAGGGGCGGCAGGCCTGGCCCCGGAGGCTGGGGCAGGGCGGGTCGCCGGCGGGGACGTCGACCCCGTCGACGACCGACAGCACCAGCGACGAGGCGTGGTCGCCGCCGCGCCCGATCTGGACCGCGTCGCCGTCGGCACCGATGGTGTCGAACTTCCACGTGCCCCGGTCGCGCCCGGGTGAGGCGATG
>DATHEV010000416.1:0-4002 GCA_035318405.1 Iamia sp. | reverse complement strand
TTCGGCGACGTCCGGTGGGTCGCCTCGACCGGCTCGACCAACGCCGACCTGCTGGCCCGGGCGGCCGACGGCGAGGGCGAGGGGGTGGTGCTGGGGGCCGATCACCAGACCGCCGGACGGGGGCGTCGGGGCCGGACGTGGGAGGCCCCGCCGGATGCGGCGATCCTGGTCTCGGTGCTCGTCCGCCCACCGGCGCCGGCGGTCGACCTGGTCACGCCGGCGGTGGCGGTGGCGGCGGCGGCGGCCGTCGAGCAGGTCGTCGGGGTCGCCCCGGGCGTGAAGTGGCCCAACGACCTGGTTGTGGGGCGCCGCAAGCTGGCGGGGATCCTGGCCGAGGCCTCGTGGCCGCCGGGGGCCGACATCGCCTCGGGCTGGATGGCACCGGGGGAGCGGACCCGGGTCCCGGTGGTGGTGGGCATGGGCCTCAACGTCCGGGCCGCCGGCCGGGCGCCGGATCTCGACGACCTCGCCATCGCCTGCGACGAGCTCGATGGCGCTCCCGCCACCCGGGAGGACCTGGTGGCCGCCTGGTTGATCGCCCTCGACCACTGGTACGCCCGCGCCGTCGACCCCGACGGCCGCACCGACCTCTGGGCCGAGTGGCGGCGCCGGTCGGCCACGCTCGGCCAGCGAGTCCGCGTCGACCTGGGCGCCGACGACCTCGAGGGCGAGGCCGTCGACGTCACCCCTGGCGGCCAGCTCGTCGTCCGCACGCCCGAGGGCGAGCTCCGCACCCTCGCCGTCGGCGACGTCACCCACCTCCGCCCGGTGTAGCGCCGTCCCGCTCCCACGTCGTGCGTCACCCACCTCCGCCCGTCGTAGCGCCGTCCCGCTCTGGGCATCTCAGGGGTCGAGCGAGGTGGCCTGGAGGGCGGTGAAGGCGTCGATCGCGGCCGTGGTGAGGGGGCCGGGGGAGGTACCCAGGGCGATGCCGTCGACGGTGGCGATGGGCTGGACGTCGCGGGTCGAGGAGGTGAGGAAGGCCTCCTCCGCGGTGTGGAGGTCGTCGAGCGTCAGCTCCTCGGACTCCTCGGCCGACGGACAGAGCTCCAGCACCAGCTCGCGGGTGATGCCGGCGAGACAGGCGGTGGCCAGCGACGGGGTGAGCAGCCGCCCGCCCCGGGCCACGAAGACGTTGGACCCGGTGCCCTCGCTCAGCCGGCCGTGGACGTCGGCGAAGATCGCCTCGCTGGCGCCCGCCTCGTGGGCCCGGGCCAGGGCGATGACGTTCTCGGCGTAGGAGGTCGACTTCACCCCGGCCAACCCGCCGGTGGGGTTGCGGGTGAAGGGCACCGTGGCCACCGCGGCCGTCGCCGGCCAGACCGACGGCGGTCCCGTCACGACCAGGACCGTGGCCCCGTCCGTGCCCCGCTCGCTGCCGGCCGGGCCCGGCCCGCCGGTCACGGTGAGCCGCAGCCGCCCGACGGTCTCGCCCGCGCCGACCGCGGTGTCGACCACCGACGCGCACGCGGCCCGCAGCTCGTCGTCGGTCAGCCCGGGATCCAACCCCAGCGAGGCCGCCGAGCGGCGGAGCCGGCGCAGGTGGCGGGTCAGGGCGAACGGGGTGCCGTCGGCGACCTTCATCGTCTCGAAGATCCCGTCGCCCACGGTGAGGCCGTGGTCGGTGACGGGGAGCCGGGCATCGGCGGTCGGTCCGACGACCCCGTCGAGCCAGCACCAGGAGGCGGTCATGGCCCGAGCCTGGCATGCGAGCCGCGCCCGTCCACGCCATATGGTCGTGCCGTGCACATCGAGTTCACCGACGAGCAGGAGCAGTTCCGCAAGGTCGTGCGGGACTTCGCCATGACGGCCATCGCCCCCCACGCCGAGGCGTGGGACCGCGACCACACCTTCCCGGTCGACGTGGTGCGGGACATGGGCGAGCTGGGCCTGTTCGGCATCCCGTTCCCCGAGGAGTACGGCGGTGGCGGGTCCGACCTGACCACGCTGTGCATCGCCATCGAGGAGCTGGGCCAGGTCGACCAGTCGATGGCCATCACCCTCGAGGCCGGCGTCGGCCTGGGCGCCAACCCGATCTACCGCTTCGGCACCGAGGAGCAGCGCCAGCGCTGGCTCCCCGACCTGTGCGCCGGCCGCACCCTCGGCGGGTTCGGCCTCACCGAGCCCGAGGCCGGCAGCGACGCCGGCGGCACCCGCACCCGGGCCGTCCTCGACGCCGAGGCGGGCGAGTGGGTGCTGAACGGCGAGAAGGCCTTCATCACCAACTCGGGCACCCCGATCACCTCGATCACCACCGTCACCGCCCGGACCGACCCGCCCGGGTCGACCGGCAAGCCCGAGATCAGCGCCATCGTCGTCCCCGCCGGCACGCCCGGCCTCACGGTGGCGCCGCCCTACCGCAAGATGGGCTGGCACGCCTCCGACACCCACGGGCTCGCCTTCGAGGACCTGCGCGTCCCCGAGGACCACCTGCTGGGCGAGCGGGGCCGGGGCTTCGCCAACTTCCTGTCGATCCTCGACGAGGGCCGCATCGCCATCGCCGCCCTGGCCGTCGGCGTGATCCAGGCCTGCCTCGACGACTCGGTGGCCTACGCCAAGGAGCGCCAGGCCTTCGGCCGGCCCATCGGCGCCTACCAGGCCACCGCCTTCCGCTGCGCCGACCTGGCGGTCATGGCCGAGACGGCCCGCCTGCTCACCTACCAGGCCGCCTGGCTCCACGACATCGGCCGCCCCTACGGCCAGGCCGCGGCGATGGCCAAGCTCCACGCCACCGAGGCCGCCGTCACCGCCACCCGTCATGCCACCCAGGTCTTCGGCGGCTACGGCTTCATGGACGAGACGCCGGTCAGCCGGCACTACCGCGACTCCAAGATCCTGGAGATCGGCGAGGGCACCAGCGAGGTCCAGCGCCTCGTCATCAGCCGGGGCCTCGGCCTACCCGTCGAGCGCTGAGCAGACTCTGTCGACCGGCTTCGGGTGACCCGAGGACGGCGGGGGTCGGGCAGTAGGTTCGCGGGGTGGCGAGAAGACGGGGGGGAGCCAGGCGGGAGCGCCGCACCTGGCCCCAGCGCATCCTGATCCTGGTGAACGCGGGGGCCGTGCTGGCCGCCGCCGTCACCGCCGGCGCGCTCGCCTACTCCAACGATCAGGTGTCGCAGATCCGCCGCAACGTGTTCGACGAGGGCGTCCTCGCCACCGAGGAGCTCGAGCCCGGCGACGCCCAGAACTACCTGCTCGTCGGGGTCGACGACGGCACCGGCGCCTCCGGCAGCGCGGCCGAGTCCCGCATCAACGGCACCAAGCTCACCGACACGATCATGATCCTGCGGGTCGACCCGGCGGCGGTGAGCGCCTCGGTGCTGTCGTTCCCCCGCGACCTGCTCGTCGACATCCCCGGCCACACCACCCGCTCGCGCATCAACTCCGCCTTCGAGACCGGTGGGCCCGACCTCCTCGTCCGCACCATCGCCGACAACTTCGGCATCCCGGTCCACCACTACATGGAGGTGGACTTCGCCGGGTTCCAGGAGCTGGTCGAGATCGTCGACGGCGTGCCCGTCTGGTTCCCCCACCCGACCCGCTCCCGCTCGTCGGTCGAGCTGGAGATCCCGGCCGCCGGCTGCTGGGTGCTCGGCCCCCGCCAGGCGCTGGCCTTCGCCCGGGCGCGGAAGGACTACCAGGTCCAGGATGCCGACGGGGACTGGCACACCGACCTGGGCGGGGACTACTCCCGGGTCGAGCGCCAGCAGCTGTTCATCCAGCTGGCGATGCAGCAGGCCATCTCCAAGGGCGCCCGCAACCCCAACACCCTCCGCCGGCTGGTGAGCCTCGGCGTCGGCAACGTCACCATCGACGACTCGCTCGAGCCCGACGCCGTCGTCGAGCTGAGCAAGAGCTTCCGGAGCTTCGCCGCCGCCGACCTCGTCACCCACACGCTCCCCGTCGACGAGGCCGCCCCTGGCGGTCCCGCCTACCTGTACCTGCGCGAGGCCGAGGCCGAGCCCACCCTGGCCCTCTTCCGGGGCGGCGACGCCGGCATCG
>DATHEV010000415.1:0-7131 GCA_035318405.1 Iamia sp. | reverse complement strand
TTCGGCCCCACCGTCATCACGGCCGCCACCCGCAGCGGCACCTTCGACGAGCTCGCCTTCACCGGGTCGGCCAGCTACGACCCGCAGTACACGGCCACCCAGGTCAAGCTGGTCCGCCGGGCCCCCGAGTCGGCCACCAGGCGCTTCGTCCGGGCCGCCTACCAGGACTTCCTCGACCGCCAGCCGACGCCCACCGAGTTGTCCCAGCGGGCCACCGCCCTCGACGGCGCCACCCTCACCCGGGCCTCGCTGGTCCGCCAGCTGTCGCTCTCGCCCGAGTACGTGACGGCCCTGGTGCAGCGCTTCTACCTCGAGACCCTCGGCCGCCCCGGCGGCCCCGCCGGCGTCGCCTTCTGGGTCGACCAGCTCCGCACCGGCCACAAGACGGTGGCCGAGGTGGCGGGCTCGTTCTACGCCAGCGAGGAGAACTTCGAGCGGGTCGGCGGCACCAACCCCGACTGGATCGGCGCCCTCTACGACGTCTTCTTCGAGCGGCCGCCGTCGTCCGGAGACCTCACGTACTGGACCACCCGCATCGCCCAGCGGGGCCGGACCCGGGTCGCCACCGAGCTGTTCCAGTCACTCGAGTCCCGGCGCCAGCGGGTGAACCGGCTCTACCAGGAGCTGCTGGGCCGCCATGGCGACCAGGGCGGCATCGACTTCTGGGCCGGCCGCATCACCAGCCAGGGCGACCTCGCCCTCGCCGTCAACCTGGCCTCGTCGGCCGAGTACCGCGACCGGGCCGAGGACCGCTACCCCTAGGCCCCGCTACCGTCGGGCCCGGGCCGGCGGACGAGGAGGCGGCGATGGGGATCACCAGACGGGTGGGCCGTGGGGCGCTGGCCGGGCTGGCCCTGGTCGCCGCCACCGGCATCGCCACCGCCACTCCTGCGCCCAGCGGTGCCGCCCTTCCGGCGTGCACGGCCACCTGGGAGACGCCGACCGACGGCTCCTGGGACGACGGGACCCGGTGGTCGCGCGACGAGGTCCCCACGGCCGAGGACCACGTCTGCATCACCGTCCCCGGCGCCTACACCGTCACCTACGGGATCGACGGGTCGGGCGAGGTCGGCTCGCTGCGGGTCGGGGCCGCCGGCGGCGCCACCACCCAGACGCTGCGGATCGCGTCCGGCGGCGGGGAGACCCGCCTGACCACCGCCGACGGGGTCGAGATCTCGCCCCGGGGCCACGTCCAGCTCGAGGGGTTCGCCCCGGGTACGCCGGGATCGAGCCCCGAGATCGGGCTCGCCGTCGGGGAGGGCTCCACCATCGCCAACACCGGCACCATCGCCGTGCCCGACGACCAGGCCCCCTCGTTCACCCTCGGCTCGCTGGTCAACGCCGGCACCCTCGAGATCCTGGCGCCGCTCGCGGTCACGGGCGACCTCACCAACGACGGCACCATCACGGCCACGGACGACGGCTGGGTCCGCGTCGAGGGCACCCTGTGGACGCGCGCCGGCGCCGCCCTCGGCCGGGGGACCTTCTGGTCCGACATCCTGCGGGTCGGCGCCATGGACGCCCCGTTCAGCGACACCGGCGGGTCCCACTTCGTGGTCGACGACTCCCACGTGTCGTTCGAGGGTGACGGGCTCATGCAGATCGGGGTCCTGGGCCGTTCGACCGGCTCGGGGACGGCCCGGCCCGATCAGACCATCCGGGTCGCCGCCGTCGGGTCCGAGCCGGCGACCCTCCGGTTCTCCGGCCCGTGGACGAGCGAGGCGGACATCGAGCTGCGCCCGACGGCGACCGGCACGGCCACGGTGACGGGGACCGAGGCGGAGGACGTGTTCGTGAACGAGGGCTCCGTCGTGCGCTTCCCCGCCGCCGGAGCCGGCGCCGCCCTCGACTCCCATGTGGTCAACCGGGGCGTGCTCTCGACCTTCGGCGGGGTCCTCGACGTCGGGGGCGACCTGCGCAACGAGGGCCTGCTCGTCACCGGCCTCGGCGAGCTGCGCGTCGACGGGGACGTTGTCCTGGCACCCGGCAGCGTGGTCCGCCCCGACCTGGTCGGCGGGGCCCAGCCCGACGCCGGGCTCATCACGACGCCCGGCACCGTGTCCCTGGACGGCGACCTGGAGGCGCAGACGGTCGTCGAGGGCCAGCTGCCGGTGGTCGGCACCACCGCCACCGTCATCACCGGCGCCAGCGTCACGGGCACCTTCGACGACGTCCGGTTCATCGGGTACGCCAGCTATGACCCGCAGTACACCGCCACCCAGGTCGACCTGACCCGCCGGGCCTCCGAGTCGCCCACCCGCCGCTTCGTCCGGGCCGCCTTCCAGGACTTCCTCGGCCGCCAGCCGACGCTGACCGAGCTGTCCCCGCGCGCCGCCGCCATCGACGGCGGCACCCTCACCCGGGCCTCGCTCGTCCGCCAGCTGTCGCTCTCATCCGAGTACGTCACGGCGCTGGTGCAGCGGTTCTACGTCGACACCCTCGGCCGCCCCGGCGACCCCACCGGCGTCGCCTTCTGGGTCGACCAGCTCCGCACCGGGCGCAAGACCGTGGCCGAGGTGGCCGGCTCCTTCTACGCCAGCCCGGAGTACTTCGACCGGGCCGGCGGGACCAACCCGGCCTGGATCACCGATCTCTACGACGTCTTCTTCGAGCGCCCACCCTCGTCCGGGGATCTCATGTACTGGACCACCCGCATCGCCCAACGGGGCCGCACCGGCGTCGCCGTCGACCTCTTCCAGTCGCTCGAGTCCCGCCGCCAGCGGGTCGACCGCCTCTACCGGGACCTGTTGGGCCGTCACGGCGACCCGGGCGGCCTCGCCTACTGGGCCGGCCGCATCACCGCCGAGGGCGACCTCGCCCTCGCCGTCAACCTGGCGGCCTCGGCCGAGTACGTCGACCACGCCGGGATCCGCTACCCCTGACCGACGGGTCGGCGGGCCGCCCCACCGGCGCGCCTACGTTGGTCCGGTGCCTGCGCCGACCGCTGACCCGACCGCCCTGGCCGACGGGGTGCGGGCGGGCGACCGGCGGGCCCTGGCCCGGGCCATCACCCTGGTCGAGTCGACCCGCCCCGACCACCGCCAGCAGGCCGATGCCCTGGTCAGCACCATCCTCCCCCACACCGGAGGGTCGGTGCGGCTGGGCATCAGCGGCCCGCCCGGGGTGGGCAAGTCGACCTTCATCGAGGCCTTCGGCACCCACCTGACCGGCTCGGGCCACCGGGTCGCGGTGCTGGCCGTCGACCCCAGCAGCTCGCGCTCGGGCGGCTCGATCCTGGGCGACAAGACCCGGATGGAGCGCCTCGTCCGCGACCCCGATGCCTTCATCCGCCCCACCCCCGCCGGTGGCGAGCTGGGTGGGGTGGCCCGCCGCACCCGCGAGGCCCTGCTCCTGTGCGAGGCCGCCGGCTTCGACGTCGTGCTGGTCGAGACGGTGGGCGTGGGCCAGAGCGAGATCGCGGTGGCCGACCTCACCGACCTGTTCGTCCTCCTCGCCTCGCCCGCCGGTGGCGACGACCTCCAGGGCGTCAAGCGGGGGATCATGGAGCTGGCCGACCTGGTGGTGGTCACCAAGGCCGACGGCGACCTGGCCACCGCCGCCGCCCACGCCTGCGCCGACATCCGCCGGGCCCTCCACCTGCTCCGGCCCCGCCACGTCGAGGTCGAGGCCCAGGCCCTGCTGGCCTCGTCCACCACCGGCACCGGCATCCCCGAGGCGTGGGACGCCATCCGGGCCGCCCACGAGGCCCTCGACGCCAGCGGCGGCCTCGACCGCCAGCGGGCCGAGCAGGCCCGGGCCTGGCTGTGGTCCGAGGTGCGGGGCGCTCTCGAGCTGCGCCTGCGCACCGACCCCGACGTGGCCGCCCTCCTCCCCGAGGTCGAGGCCGAGGTCGGGGCCGGGACGACCACCCCGTCGGCCGGCGCCCGCCGCCTCCTCACGCGCCTCCGCCTCGACCGCGACGACGATCCCTCGAACTCGGTGGGATAGGTGACCGGTTTCGGGCACCTATCCCACCGAGTTCGCCTTCCGGGGTGGTGGTCGGTCGCGGCGGGGGTCGTCGGGGTGGTGGTGCTCCGCTGGGTGATGTCGGTCGACGGGCGCTTCCCCCGGGTGGTGGCCGACGAGCCGGCGTACCTGGCCATGGCCCGGCTGCTGGCGGGCGGCGAGCGCTGGGACCTCGGCCTGGCGTCGACCTACGGCCCGGCCTACTCCCTGCTGCTGGCGCCCTGGTTCGCCCTCGGCCTCTCGCCCGAGGCCGTCTACCGGGCGGCCGTCGTGACCAACATCGTCCTGGCCGCCCTGACGTTCCTCGCCTTCGAGGCCCTGGCCCACCGGCTGCCCGGGGTGCGGCGCCCCCTCTCGGCCGGGCTGGCCGCGGTGGCGGCGTCGCTCCCCGCCCTGGTGGCCACCACCAACCTGGCCTGGAGCGACGACCTGGCCCCGCTCGTCTTCGCCGTCCTGCTGCTGGCGCTCGCCCGGGTCGTCGACCGACCGGCGCCGGTGTCGGTGGCCGTGCTGGTCGCCGTCACCGCCGGGGGCTACGCCGTGCACGGGCGCTTCCTCCCCCTGGCCCCGATCGTGGCCGTGGTGCTCGTCGTGCTCGCCCTCGGCCGCCGGGTCCCGGCCCGGGTGGCGGCGGCGGGGATCGTCGCCATCGGGGTCGGGCTGGGCCTCGTCCAGCTGGGCAGCAAGGCGATCTACGACCGGCTCTACGACCCGATGCAGGTGACCCAGGGGCTCAACGAGGCCGACCGGATCACGCACCTGTGGCCCCTCGCCCTGTCCGGCACCGGGCAGCTGTGGACGCTCGTGGTCACGACCGGAGGGCTGGCCGGGCTCGGCCTCGTCGCCCTCGCCACCGCCCTCCCCCAGGGCTGGCGGGCAACCGGGCCCGCCGCGGCCGCCGGGCCGGCCGCGGCCGCGGCCGACGACGATTCCGGCGGGTCGGGGGTCCGCCGGCTCGCCACCCGGCTGGCCGCCCCCGCCGGCGCCGAGGAGGACGCTCCCCCGCTGCTCCTGGCGGGCGCGCTGGCTGCGCTGGTGGCCATGTCCCTCCTCGTCTCGGTCGTGTTCATGACCGACCGACCCCGGGGCGACCACCTGGTCTACGGCCGCTACAACGACCTGATCGTCGGCCCCCTCGTGCTGTGGGGCGGTGCCGCGCTGGCCACGGCCGGGTCCCGGGCCCGGACGGCGCTGACGACCGTCGTCGTCGGCCTGGTGGCGGTGGGCTCCGCCGTGGCCCTCTGGCGCTTCCGCCGGGCCACCCTCGAGGGCGGCTACCTCGTCTACCCCGTCCTCGGCGTGGTGGCCATCGACCAGCAGGGCCCGCCTGCGCTCCCCCACATCACCCTGGTCGGCACCGTCGTGCTCGCCGTGCTGGCGGCCCTGGCGCTCGCCCTCCCGGCCCGACCCCGGGCGGCGGCGATCGTGTTCGTCGCCGCAGTTCTGTGCGTCGTCGGCAGCCAGCGGGCGGTCGAGCGCATCGACCCCTCGCTCCAGTTCGACCCGAGCGACGCGGCCACGTTGGCCGACGTCCTCCCCGACGGCGCCCGGCTGGCCTGGGTGGCCGACGACCCCGCCAACCCGCTGTCGACCTCGTTCTACCGCGACCAGCTCTACACGCCCGACAACCCGTCGGTGCGGGTGCAGGGCGCGCCCTGGGACGAGGACGAGCCCTACGTCGTGGCCGGGGCCCGGCGGCCCGAACCCGCGGCCGCCGGCTACCGCCTGGCCTGGGTCGAGGCCGGCTCGACGCTCGGGCTGTGGGTCGCGCCCGGCCCCGGCCAGGACGTGCTGGCCGCTCAGGGCGACCTGCTCGACGGCGACGGGTTCGGCTCCGACCCGCAGGCCGACGAGGGGTCGGTCCGCCTGGTCGACGGCCCGACCGTCGCCGACGGCCGCGTGCGGGCCACCGTCGCCGTCGCCCGCCCCACCGGCACGCCCTGGCCCACGGCCGCCCCGGGCGGCGACACGCAGGGCCGGATCCGGCTCAGCGTCACCGTCGACGGCGCCCGCTGCGGGTGCGTGCTCCTCGCCGGCCGGGCCGACGTGGGGCGGTGGGTCGGCGGCGACGAGGACCGGCTCACCGTCGACGTCGACCTGGCCCTCGACGTCCCCGACGACGAGGACCTGACGGTGACCGTCCAGCTCCTCCGCGAGGACGTCGGCGCCTTCGGGTCGCCGGCCACGGCGATGCCGGGGTGAACGCCGCGTGAGCACCGGTCCGGAGGCCGGGGCCCACGGGGAGGCGCCTGTAGCCTCGGCCTCCATGGTCGACCCGGCTGCGGCGAGCGGCGCGCCCCCCGAGCTCGACGTCAGCATCGTCCTGCCCGTCTACAACGAGAAGGGCCACCTCGGCACCGAGATCGACCGCATCCGGGCGGCGATGGACGCGTCGAGCTGCTCCTACGAGATCATCGTCGTCGACGACGGCTCGAACGACGGCTCGGGCGCCGCCCTGCGCGAGATGGCCGGCATCCGGCTGATCCAGTTCGGGACCAACCGGGGCTCGGGCTCGGCCCGCAAGTACGGCACCCGCGCCGCCCGCGGCCGGATCGTGGTGTGGACCGACGTCGACATGACGTACCCCAACGACCTCATCCCCGAGCTGGTCGCCGAGCTCGACGGCTTCGACCAGGTCGTCGGCGCCCGCACCTCGGAGCAGGGCACGCTCAAGGTCTTCCGGGTGCCGGCCAAGATGTTCATCCGCAGGCTGGCCTCGTACCTGGTGCAGACGCCGATCCCCGACCTGAACTCGGGGCTGCGGGCGTTCCGCAAGGACGTCGCCCTCCAGTACGTCAGCCAGCTGCCGCCCGGGTTCAGCTGCGTCACCACCATCACCCTCACGTTCCTGGCCCACGGCTACAGCGTGAAGTACTGGCCCATCGAGTACTCCGAGCGGGCCGGCAGCTCGAAGTTCCACTGGTGGACCGACACCCGCCGGTACCTGCTCCAGGTCATCCGGATGACGCTGTCGTTCAACCCGCTGCGGGTGTTCCTGCCGCTCGGGCTGATCCTGCTCACGCTGGGGTCGGGCAAGCTCGTCTACGACGTCTCGGTCAACGACTGGAAGGTGGCCATCAACACCCTGCTGATCCTGTTCGCCGCCTTCCAGGTGTTCATGATCGGCATGCTGGCCGACCTCGTGGGCCGCGCCACCCGGGCCAC
>DATHEV010000414.1:0-3708 GCA_035318405.1 Iamia sp. | reverse complement strand
GACGACCCGCTCGTCGCCCTCGATCAGCACCGCCTGGGAGGTGACCGACCCGTCGCCGACCCGCTTGGTCACGCCGATCTGGGCGGTGGCGAACGCCGCCACCTGGGCCAGGTGGGTGACGACGAGGACCTGGCGGTCGGTGGCCAGGTCGGCCAGCGCCCGGCCCACGGCGACGGCCGCCTCGCCCCCGATCCCGGCGTCGACCTCGTCGAAGACCAGGGTGGGCTCTTCGGCCGTGAGGACGAGGCGCAGGGCCAGCCCGGTGCGGGCCAGCTCGCCGCCGGAGGCGGCCTTGGCCACGGGCAGGGCGGGGGCGCCGCGGTCGGCGGACAGGAGCACGGCCACGTCGTCGCCGGGGTCGATGGCGCCCACGGTGACCCGGACCTCGGCGCCCGGCAGGGCCAGGGCGCGCAGGTGGCCGGTGACGGCGGCGGCCAACGTGGGCGCCGCCTTGCGCCGGGCCCGGCCCACGGCGGCCTCGGCCTTGGCCACGGCGGCGACGGCCTTGGCCCGCTCGGCGTCGAGGGTGGCGGCCCGCTCGTCGTGCGCCTCCAGGTCGGCCAGCCGAACCGACGCCTCCTGGTAGTAGGCGAGCACGTCGGCCAGGGTGCCGGCACCGGTGGCGTCGGCCCGGGCGCTGCCGTACTTGCGGGTCAGGTCGACCAGGAGCTGGCGGCGCTCGCGCACCAGCCCCAGCCGCTCGGGGTCGTCGACCACCCGGTCGATGCCGTCGCGCAGCTCGCCGGCGAGATCCTCGACCTCGGCCAGGGCGCCGGCCAGCCGCTCGGCCAGGTCGGCGAAGGGGGTCCGGCCCTGCACGGCGGCGTGGGCCGCGGCCAGGGCGTCGCGGGCCCCGCCCTCGGCGGCCACGGCCTCGGCCGCGGCGGCGGCTGCCTCCCGGTGGGCGGCGGCGTCGGCCAGGGCGTCCTCCTCGGCGTCGAGGGCCGTGTCCTCGGCGGGGTCGGCCAGCCCGGCGCCCTCCATCTCGGCCAGCTGGTAGCGCAGCAGGTCGATCTCGCGGGCCCGGGCGCCGGCGTCGCCCCCCAGCCCGGCCAGCCGGCGGTCGATCTCGGCCACCCGCTGGCGGGCGGTGTGGAGGGGCGACAGGTCGATGCCGGCGGCGCGGTCGAGCGCCTCGCGCTGGGCCGCCGTGGTGAGCAGGGCCTGGTGGGCGTGCTGGCCCAGCAGGTCGACGAGCTGGCGGCCCCGGTCGGCCAGGGCGCCGGCGGTGGCCATGCGGCCGTCGACGTAGGCCCGCGACCGGCCGTCGCGGGGCACCACCCGGGTGAGCACCACCTCGTCGTCGCCGTCGACGAAGCGACCCTCGACCACGGCCTCGGCCGCCCCCGGGCGCACCAGGGCGGGGTCGGCCCGCCCGCCCAGCAGCAGGGCGATGGCCTCGACCAGCATCGTCTTGCCGGCCCCGGTCTCGCCGGTGAGGGCGGTCAGGCCCGGGCCCAGCAGCAGCCGGGCGCGATCGATGACCCCGAGGTCGGTGACGGCCAGCTCGACGAGCACGTCAGGCCTGTACCCGGTCGGCGGCGGTCATCGGTCGTTCAGGCCGAACTTGGCCTTCAGGATCCCGTGGAAGTTCCGGTCGCCGAAGGTGACGAGCTGGGCCGAGCGGTCGGCCGCGGTGGCGACCACGACATCGCCGACACCGATCTGGCCGACGCTGCGCCCGTCGATCGAGACGGTGGCGGGGCGGTCGCCCTCGACCACCAGCCGGACCTCGGTGGTGGGCGAGAGCACGAGGGCCCGGTCGAACAGCGAGTGGGGCGCGACCGGGGCCAGCACCAGGGCCCGGTGGGTCGGATCGACGATGGGCCCGCGGGCGGAGAGGGCGTAGGCGGTGGAGCCGGTCGGCGTGCCCACGATCATCCCGTCGGCGGCGTAGGTGGTGAACGACTCGCCGTCGAGCACGACGCCGAGGCGCACCATGCGGCCCGTCGGGGTCTTCTCCACCACCACCTCGTTGAGGGCCAGGTAGGACCCGTCGGGCAACGCCTTGGGGGCGTCGTCGCCCTGGGGGACGATGGGCGAGCCCCGGTCGCACACGACGCGGACGGCCAGGAGCATGCGCTCGACCACCTTCGTCCGGCCCGCCTCCCACTGCGCGAGGGCCTCGCGCCAGTGGGCCGGGTCGACCTCGGTCAGGTAGCCCAGCTGGCCCACGTTGACGCCGAGCACGGGGACACCGTGGCGGGCGGCCTCGTCGACGGCCCGCAGCATGGTGCCGTCGCCCCCGACGCTGACGACCAGGTCGGCCCCGTCGACCTTCTCGACCACCTCGTGGTCCCGCTCGGCCAGCCAGGCGGTGAGCTCGTCCACCAGCTCGCGGGCCTCGACCCGTTCCGGGTGCCTTCGCACGGCGACGCGACTCATCGGTGCCCCTCCGGTGCGACGCGGTGGGCCAGGGCCACGAGCGCGTCGGACCCGACGGCGCCGACGGGCGCGTCGGGGCCGGGGGCTCGGACGTGGAGGAGGAACTCGACGTTGCCGTCGCGACCGCGGAGGGGCGAGGCCATGGCGGCCATGATGGCGGCTCCGGCGGCCGAGAGCGCGGCAGAGACGTCGACGAGCACGGCGGCCCACGTCTCGGGGTCCCGCACGATGCCCCGGCCTCGGTCGACGATCTCCTTGGGCGCCTCGAACTGCGGCTTCACCAGCAGGACGAGGTCGGCGCCCGGGGCGGCGAGGGCCAGCACCGCCGGCAGCACCGTGCGGAGCGAGGTGAACGACACGTCGACGGTGACGACGGTGGGCGGATCGGCCAGGGGCTCGACGACGCGGACGTCGGTCCGCTCCCGGGAGGTGACCCGGGGATCGGCCAGCAGGCCCTCGTGGAGCTGGGCCCGGCCGACGTCGACGGCGACGACGTGGGCGGCCCCGTGGGCCAGCAGGCACGACGTGAACCCGCCGGTCGAGGCGCCCACGTCGAGGGCGGTCCGCCCGGCGACGTCGAGGCCGAAGCGGTCGAGGGCGGCGTGGAGCTTCTCCCCCGCCCGGCTGGCGTAGCGCGAGGGCGGGGGGACGAGGGCGACGGCGTCACCGGGGTCGACCTGGCGCGCCGGGTTGGTGGCGGGCGCCCCGCCGACGACCACCCGGCCGGCGGCGATGGCGACCCGGGCCTCGTCCCGATCCGGGACCAGGCCCCGACGGACGAGCTCGGCGTCGAGCGCCCGTCGCCGCGTGCTCAGGGCCTCAGGCCCGCTTCTTGGCTGCGGCCTTCTTGGCCGGAGCCCTCTTGGCGGTGGCCTTCTTGGCGGGAGCCTTCTTCGCCGCCGCCTTCTTGGCCGGCGCCTTCTTGGCCGGCGCCTTCTTGGCGGGAGCGGCCTTCTTGGCCACGGCCTTCTTGGCCGCCGTCTTCTTGGCCGCCGTCTTCTTGGCGACGGTCTTCTTGGCCGCCGCGACCTTCTTGGCCGGGGCCTTCTTGGCCGGGGCGGAGGTGGTCGGGGTCCGCCCGGTCAGCGTCTCGATGCGCTTCTCGAGCCGGGCGATCTCGGCCTGGCCCACGAGGCCCAGCGCCTTCACCTGCTCGCCGACCTCCTTGCGGACGGTCTCGAGCAGCTTCTCGGTGTTCTGGCGGCTGCGGTCGAGGAGGTCGGCCACCGCGGCCTGGGCCTGCTCGGTCTGCACCTCGCCTGCGGACACCAGGTCCTCGACGATGGCCTGGGCCTTCGACTGGGTGAGGGCGGTGAAGGCGAT
>DATHEV010000413.1:0-2614 GCA_035318405.1 Iamia sp. | reverse complement strand
CGCCACCACCTTCGGCCGCGCCGTCCCGCCCCCTGCCGAACTCGGTGGGATCCGTGACACCCGGGTGTCACGGATCCCACCGAGTTCGCTGGGTGAGCCGAGGTCGCCGAGGATCGTCCTCACGGCGGCGGGCCAGGTGATGCGGGCGGCCCGACGGCGGGCGGCGGCGCCGATCTCCCGGGCCCGCGCCGGATCGGCGACGAGCTCGGCGAGCGCCGCGCCCAGGGCCTCGGGCGTGGGATCGACGATCAGGCCGTCGACGCCGTGGCGGACGATCTCGGTCGGCCCGCCGCTGTCGGCCACCGTGACGACGGGGGTGCCGGCGGCCATGGCCTCGACGGTGATGAGGCCGTAGTCCTCGTCGTAGGGGACGAAGGGCACGGCGATGGCCTCGGCGTAGAGGCGGCCGAGCTCGTCGTCCTCGACCCGGCCGAGGAAGCGGATGCGGTCGTCGTCGGCGGCCAGGGCGCGGAGCCGGTCCTCGTCGGGGCCGATGCCACCGATGAGGAGGGGGACGTCGCCGGGCACGTGGGCCATGGCCCGGATCACCAGGTCGATCCGCTTGGGGCCGTCGAGCCGGCTGGTGGTGAAGAGGTGGGTGCGGTCTCCTTCCGTGGTCGGGGGGGTGGGGACGTCGGACGGGGCGTGGGCGACGTGGGCGCCGACGCCGACGGGCAGGTAGTCGGCCCGCACGGCGATGGTGCGGGACAGGGCGGTGTGGCGGGCGATCTCCCCGGAGGACAGCGCCACCCGGTCGAGCCAGTGGACGACGAGCCGACTCGTGGGGCCGGGCAGGCGGAGGTCGGGGTGATCGGCGCCGACGGCGGCGATGGCGGCGTCAGCCGCGTCGAGGACCTCGCTGATGCGGTCACGGCGGGCAGGGCCGCGCACGAGGTCGAGGAGGGTGCGGGTGGCGGGCTCGACCGGACCCGGGTCGAGCGGCGCCTTGAACAGGTGGTACGTGTCGTACACGCCGCGCAGCGGATGGAACATCCACAGCACGTGACGGGGATGGGGGGCGATCCACGCCGGGTACTTGGAGCTGATGACCAGCTCGAACGTCGACAGGTCGAGCTGGGCGGCGTCTCGGTACCCGCGGGTCAGCGGGCCGAAACCCGACTCGTCCACCGGGAACGTCACCAGCTCGGCCTCGTGGCCGGCCTCTGCCAGGGCGCCGACCAGCCCCGTCCACGCCCGCTCGGCCCCGCCGACGGTGGGCGGCTCGGAGCGGGGGGCGACGACGCCGATCCTCACGACGCTGTCCCGCCCACGGTGACCAGGTCGCCGTCGGGCTCGGCCTCGTCGAAGGTGATGGCCAGCGCGGCGCGGATCTGGTCGTCGGCCCGGGCCCAGGTGGTGGCGGCCGCCCGGCGGCGGGCGCCGGCGGCGAGGGTGGCGGCCAGGTCGGGGTCGGTGAGGATCCGGTCGACGGCCGCGGCGATGGCGGCGCCGGTCGGGGCCACGACCAGCCCGTCGACCTCGTGGTCGACCAGGTCGGCCAGCCCGCCGCCGTCCTCGCAGACCACGACGGGAGCGCCGTGGGCCATGGCCTCGATGGCGGTCAGCCCGTAGTCCTCGTCGAGGGCCGGGGCCACGACGCACGGGGTGGTGGCGTAGAGGTGCTCCAGGGTGGGGTCGTCGACCCGGCCGAGGAGCTCGACGTTGGACGTCCAGCGCTCGGGGGCCCGCTGGGCGTCGTCGACCCGGCAGCACCACAGCGCCGTCTCGTCGACCCGATCGAGGTCGACACCGGGCTGGGTGAGGCGGTGGTCGACGGCCCGGACCCACCGCTCACGGCCGCCGTCGCCCACCAGCACGGCGGGCACGGCGGGCAGCCGGCGCATGGCCGCGACCAGCAGCTCGGGCCGCTTGGGGAACTCGAGCCGGCCCACGCACAGCACCGGCCCGTCGCGCTTGGCCCCCTCGGCGGCGCGACGGGCCGCGCTCGCCACCGTGCCGCCCACGGCGATGCCGGCGTGGAAGAGCGACACCCGGTCGATGCCGTTGAACCGGCCCAGCCGGCGCCGGACCGTCTCCGACCCGGCTGCGAACCAGCGGACGGCGTCGAAGCGGGGCTGGTCGAGGGCCCGGATGCGCACGCCGGCCTGCCGGTGGAGGTCGGGGTCGGGGGCGAAGCCGCCGGCGATCCACACGTCCTCCAGGTCGTAGAAGACCCGGTGGTGGTGGAAGAAGAGGGCCAGGTGCCGGGGGTGGCGATGCGTCGTCGACGGGGGCTGGGTGGAGATGACGGCGTCGAAGCGGCGGGTGACGACCCGGTCGAACTCCTCGACCCCGGCGAGGTAGCGGAAGTACTCCGGGGACGACCACCAGGCCTCGGGCGAGATGGGCGTGCCGAAGACCCGCGCCCGGGGGTCCCACGGAAGATCGACGGTGAGCCGGGTGACGTCGTGGCCGTCGGCCCGCAGGGTGGCCTCGACCCGGGCCGCGACCCGCTCGAAGCCGCCGGCCACGCCGACGTCGGGCTTGAGGACGGCGATGCGACGGCCGGTCACCGGCGGGTCACGGCCCGGTCGGCGCGCCGCCCGCGGTGCGGGCCACCAGGGCGAGGGCGCCGTCGTCGCCGTCGAGGGTGACGATCTCGGCCTCGGCGAAG
>DATHEV010000412.1:0-5843 GCA_035318405.1 Iamia sp. | reverse complement strand
CCTTGCCGAGCGCAGCCGCGCCGTGCTGCACACCAAGCTGACCGAGGTCGTCGGAGACGAGGAGGCCGTGGGCGACATGCTGTCCCAGTTCCCCGCCAACGACCTCGAACGCCCTGCCACCAAGGAGTTCGTCCGCGCCGAGATCGCGGAGGTCCGGACCGA
The DNA here is from genome assembly GCA_035318405.1 of Iamia sp. GTDB lineage: Bacteria > Actinomycetota > Acidimicrobiia > Acidimicrobiales > Iamiaceae > Iamia. The sequence continues at coordinate 5,681 of DATHEV010000412.1, read as the reverse complement.
CATGGCCGACCTGCGCGGGGACATCCGGTCCGACATGGCCGACCTCCGGACCGACAACGCCCAGCGCGAGACACGTCTGATGGAGTTCATCCATGTCGAGGTCACCAGCTCGATGCGGTGGGTCCTCGGCGTCTTCCTCACCGCCCAGTCCGTGGTCATCGGGCTCGTCGTGGCCTTCACCTGAAGGGCGGTCAGGGCAGGTTCTTCTGGGCCGGCCAGGCCCAGCCGGAGTTGCCGTTCATCTCGGGCGGCGAGCCGACGAACGCGGCGCGCGCCGTGGCGTCACCGCTGAGCTGGTAGCGGAGCCAGGCCGTGATGTAGCCACGGAAGCGGCCGCCGTCGCCCTGGACCTCGTTGTGGCCGGCGAACCGGACGGCGCCCTTGGCCGCCGCCCCCGGCACCTCGGCGTAGAAGCCGTTCATGGTCAGCGGCCCGGCGATCAGCAGGTCGAGGCCGCCGGTGAGGAAGAGCACCGGGTCGGTCAGCTGCGACGGCTCGTACTCGTCGCCGGGGCTGACCCAGAGCCGGTTCGGCAGGTTGATCGGCACCGTCGTGGTGATGAGCCCACCCGAGTGCTGCGTGGCCCGCACCGACCCGCCGGCGCCCTGCGAGTGACCGACGGCGGCCACGTGGGCGGTGTCGAGCGTGCCCTGGTACGGGCTGCCGGGCGTCGTGTCGGCGGTGACCAGGAGCTGGGCCCCGGCCAGGATCTCGGTCCCGGTGCCGGTGGTCGTGCTGGTCGAGGCGATCACGACGTAGCCCCACGACGCCAGGTGGGTGAGCAGCCCGGCGTACTGGGCCGGCACCGCGTTCGACCCGTTGCCCCACGTGACGATGGGGTGGCGCACGCCGCCGGCGCCCAGGTTCGTGGGGCGGAAGACCTCGTAGGCGGTCGTGCCGCCCGGCCCGGCGATCGTCTCGTGGGTGACGGCCCACGACCCGGGCGCGGCGTAGGCCGCCTCGATCACCGTGGCCGCTCCCGCCGCCCCCGGTCGCAGAGCGGTGACGGCGAGGAGGGCGACGACGGTGACGCCGACGGCCAGGGCCCGGCGGCGGCCCCCACCACGAGGCGTCGGGAGGGATCGGGTCGGTGACCGGTGACACGTCATGTGCGAATGTGTACCTTGTCACAGGATCGTTCACAACCCCCGAGGTCACCCCATGCGCCGCCGCCTTCGTCCCACCGCCACGCTCGTCGCCCTCGTCGCCGTCCTCCTGGGCGTCGGCGGCGTGCCCTCGTCGCCGGTCGCGGCCGTCGATCCGCCCGGCACGCGGCTGTGCGACGACACGACGGTGGAGGTGTCGGACGGCGTGCGCCTCCACACCTGGGTGAGCCGGCTGGCCCCCGACACGCCCAAGCCGGTGCTCCTCGAGTTCGAGTCCTACAACGTCCCCTCGACCACCTGCCCGACCACGCTGCCCAGCGACGCCACCTCGGCCTTCGTCGACCAGTCTCTCGTCGAGCGGTTCACCCTCGTCCACGTCAGCTACCGCGGCACGGGGTCGAGCGAGGGCCTCTTCGACCTCACCGGGCCCCGCACGCAGGCCGACGTCGACGAGGTCATCAGCTGGGCCGCGGCCCAGCCGTGGAGCGACGGACGGGTCGTCCTCACCGGCCAGTCGGGTACGGGCTTCGCCGCCCACCACGGCCTGTCGCACCCGGCCGTGGTCGCCGGCGTGATCTACAGCAGCTGCGCCGACATGTACCGCTGCTTCCGGCGGGGCGGCGTCTACAACACGCTGCCCGAGGTCTACATGGCCCGGACCGAGGCCGGCTACGCCTTCGGCCTCCCCCAGCGGATCCAGCACGGGATGCTCCTGAACCCCGATCCCGTCAGCCAGCAGCTGGCCCTGGCCAACGCCATCGTGCGGACCAAGACCGAGACCCGCAACACCGCCTACTGGCAGCAGCGCTCGGCGCTCGACGAGCTCGGGGACGTCACCGCGCCGGTGCTGTACACCAGCGACGCCTACGACATCGTCAGCCCCTACGAGGCCTACCTCCGCACGCCGAACGCCCGTCTCGTCCTGGGCTTCGGCCACAGCACCGAGTCGCTGATCGCCGCCAACCCGGAGCGTCATGCCCAGCTCATCCGCAGCCACATCGACGACTTCCTCGCCTACGAGGTCTTCGGCGAGGGCCCCGGCGACGGACCCGAGGTCGTGCTCCTCACCAACACCGGCAGCACCGACACGTGGCGGGCGGGCGAGACCTACGTCCGGGGCGAGGACGCCTGGCCGCTGCCGTCCACCGACTGGACCGAGCTCCACCTCGCCGCCGGGCCGGGGGGCGCCACCTCGCTCAACGACGGCGGGCTGTCGACGACCGTGCCGGCCACCGGGTCCGACGTGGCGCCGCTGCTGACCGCACCCGACCTCAGGGTCGACACCCGCACGACCAACTGGCTGCTGGGCGAGTACCTCCCCGGCGACATCCGGGCCAACGAGGCGCTGGGGCTGACGTACACGACGCCGACCCTCGCCGAGTCCATGGAGGTGACGGGGCCGATCACCCTGAAGCTGGTCGCCTCGACGTTCGCCGCCGACCTCGACTGGTCGGTGCGGCTCACCGACGTCCACCCCGACGGCCGCAGCGAGATCATCAGTGACGGCTACCTGAAGGCCACCCTCCGGAAGGTCGACCCGGCCCGGTCGCTCGTGGCCGACGGGCTGCGGGTCCGGCCCTTCCACACCTTCGACACGGCCCAGTCCGTGCCCGGTGGCCAGAAGGTGACCTACGAGATCGAGATCATCCCGACGTCGAACATCTTCGCCGCCGGCCACCGTCTCCGGCTCGACGTCCTGCCCGTCGCCAGCGGCGGGCTCCTCTCGCTGCCGCTCCCCGGCCTGGGCACGATCCGCGTCTACCGCGGCGTGGGCGGATCGTCGCTCATCGTCCCCGTCATCCCCGCCGGCTGCGACACCGCCGTCCCCCTCCGCGCCACCGACCCCACCCGCACCTGCGCCTCGAGCTACCCCGACGCCCTGACCTGACCCTCACGCCCTGGGAAACACCCGCGCGAGGTGGTGGAGCAGCCCAGCCCGCACCGTGACGTCGAGAGCGGTCGTCGCCACCATGGCGGCGACCAGCTCTCGGGGCCACGACACCAGGACACCCCGGATCCGGAAGGGCTTGGCGAACCAGCCGACGCGGCTGTCGACGAAGCACAGTGCACCGTGGACGGGCACGCCGTCCCACGGCCCACGGGCCAGGGCGGCCTCGACCGCGGCGACCTGCTTGGCGGCGCCGTCGACGAGCTTGGTCTGGTCACGGCCGTCGACGTAGAGCCTGAGGTCGGTGCGCCGCCAGCCGCCCACGTCCCGTCGCTCGAGCTGGCCCTGGTAGCGCTTGGCATCGACGACCCCGATCCCGCTCGGCGCGACCACGAGGTGGTCGATGTTGGCTCGCGACCGCGGCATCCGACGATCGTGGAGCACCTCGATGCCCTGGTGCGCGGCGGCTTCGAGGGCGGCTCCGACCTTAGCCTCGCCGATCGCACCCTTGGCCCAGGCCTTGGTCGAGGTCGGATCGTCGGACAGCGCCAGCATCAGCCCGCCGAGCCGGGGATGCCGGGTGCGGACCCGCTCGTCCCGCCGCGCCGAGCGTCGCTCCCCCTCCCGCCGCGCCGACGCCCCGGCCACACCCCGATCGAGGGGATCGGACGGTGGGACCCGGGTCGCCCCGGCCGGGACGACGTCCACTGCGGGCATCGCCACCGCCGGCATGGCCGCCTGGCAGGCGACACAGGTGACCTGGCGAGCGGTGGCATCCCACCAGGCGGTCGTGCCGGCGTCCAGCGGCGCGGCGCAGCCCGCGCACGTGCCGGCATACCGCAGCCGCATCCGCTTCATCCCCTGCCCTCCCTGTCGCCCCGACGACGGGGCGCATCGTGCCACACGCCCCGGCCCTCGGGGTTGGGAGGCGCCGTCGCTAACGTCGACCGGGTGAGCACGGCACGGGAGACGGTGGCCCGGCCGGCGGTCGGATACGCCCTCGTGCTGGGCGCGGCGGTGCTGTTCATCGTCAACGCCGGGGTGTCCCGGACCACCATCCGGGGCGGGGTCGACCCACAGACGCTCACGACCCTCCGGGCCACCGGCTCGGTCCCGATCTTCGCCCTGTGGGCGCTGCTCTGGGACCGAGGCGCGCTGCGCCCGCCGCGGGGCCGGATGATCGGCTGGCTGCTGGTGATGGGCGTCGTCGGGGTGGCCTTCCTCCAGCTCACCTACTTCGTGGCCCTCGACCGGCTGCCCATCGGGATCGCCCTGCTCGTCGAGTACACGGCGCCGGTGATGGTGGCGCTGTGGGCCCGGTTCGTGGCCAAGGAGCCGGTGAGCGGGCGCATCTGGCCCGCATTGGGGCTGTCGCTGGTGGGCCTGGGGGTGGTGGCCCGGGTGTGGGACGGCCTCGCCTTCGACGGCCTCGGGTTGGTGGCCGGGTTCGGCGCGGCCGTCTGCTTCGCCGTCTACTTCCTCGTCGGCGACCACGGCATCTCCGACCGCGACCCGCTCCACGTGATCCTGTGGGCGTTCCTCGTCGCCGCCGTCTTCCTCAACCTGATCTGGCCGCTCACCCGCCTCGACGGCGACGTGGTCACCGGCTCGGTGAGCCTGGGCGGGTCGCTCGAGGACGTGACCGTGCCGGGCTGGGCCCTGATGCTGTGGGTCGTGACCCTCGGGAGCGTGGCCCCGTTCGCCCTCAACCTCTTCGCCCTGCGGCACCTGCCGGCGACCGTGGTCGTGGTGGTCGCCATGGTCGAGCCCGTCGGGGTGACGGCGCTGGGCTGGGCCTGGTTCGACGAGACGCTCGGCCTGATCCAGCTCGCCGGCGGCGCCGCCGTCGTGGGCGGCATCATGCTGGCCCAGTCCGCCCGCAGCCGTGCCGTCGTCAGTCGATCACAGCCTGCCGCTGCTCCACCGTGATCGGCACCTCCCCCGACACCACGATGGGGTCGAGCACGCCGCCGGCCCCCGTCGACGAATCCCAGGACACCTCGTAGGTCACGTCGACGGTGAGCGGGTACGACCCGATGTCGACGTAGGTGTGCCCGCAGTCGGTGGTGGCGCCGGCCGTCCCCGGGTGGGCCCGACCCGGCCCGTCACACGTGACCGCGGCGCCGCCGTCGCCCGGTGTCCAGGTCGCGCGGGTGGGCGTGGCCGTGACCTCGGCCCACACCCCCGGCACCTCGGCCCGGGCGCTGATCGGCGCCCACGCCGCCGGGTCGATCCAGAACCAGGTCATCAGGCCGGTCATCTGGGGCACCCCGTCGGGCGACGTGTGCGGCCGGGGCAGGGCGATGGTCGCCGAGTCGAGCGCCATCTGGGCCAGCGTCTCGGGCACCACCGCCGGCAGTGCCGGATCGCCGGGCTGGAACCCCGGCGACATGCAGTCGTCCGTCGCCGCCGCCACGCAGTCGAAGTACGCCTGCCACTCCGGCGAGATCTCCCCACTCCCACCCGACTCCCCGGCGGGTCCCGTCGCCCCGCCCTCCCCTCCCGGAGCCTCCACCCCCACCCCAATCGAAGGCGGCTCTGGTGGATCGTTAGTTCCGATGGCGGCGTCTACCGAACTCGAACACATGGCCCAAGAGACGAGCAGAGCTGAGAGGCCGATGGTCAGTTTCATTCGGCAGGGCATGACGAGACTCCGTCGACTTCGGACAGAATCTCCCGGTTGCTCA
>DATHEV010000411.1:0-3443 GCA_035318405.1 Iamia sp. | reverse complement strand
CGAGGCCGAGATGCGGGTGCGGGCGCCGCCCCGGCCCGGGTGCGAGCCGGGCTGGTAGGTGCGGACCCAGCCGGTGGCGGGGATCCGGCGCTGCTGGTCGGCGGGGTAGGTGGCGGACACCTCGGTGGTCGGGTCCTGGCCGAGGAGGCGGGCCCACATGTCGTCCCACTGGCCGGCGATGGCGCGGGCGGCGTACTCGACCCCGCCGGGTGCCGTCACCAGGTTGTGGCTCAGCCACGGCATCTCGCGCCGGACGCCGGCGAGGTGGTTCCGGACCCAGCCCGACTCGGCGCCGTAGACGATGTCGATGTACTGCTGGCCGAAGGCGAGCTGCTCGGCGGTGACGCCCTCCTGGCCCGAGGCCGCGAAGGCGGCCAGCAGGTCGGGGACGCTCGGCAGGGCGGGGGGCGCTCCGCCGGGACGGTGGTGGACCCCGATGGCCACCAGGTCCATCACCAGCTCCTGGCCCCCGCCGTCCTGGAACGGCGCCAGCTCCTCGGGGAGGTAGTACTCGTCGAGGTCGGGGCTGTTGGGCTCGAACAGCCAGTCCCACACCTCGTCGCCGGTGCCGTGGGCGACGATGCCCATGAGATGGGCGATCTGCGCCGCACACGGGCCGGTCGGCGCGGTCAGGTCGCCGCACGACTCCTTGTCCCGGATGATGCCGGCGTAGACGTCGGTGAAGCGCTGCCAGTGCGCCTCCTCGCCGTAGACGTTGCCGGGCCCGTAGCCGCCGTCGGGGAACCGGGCGCCGGCCCGGACCTGGGTGACGTTGGCCTCCAGCAGCGCCTCGAGGGCGGGGGCGTCGACCAGGTCGATGGCCGACTCCGCCATCCACGCGTGCGTCGTCATCCCCGCTGCTCCCGCCGGTGCCCCGGTCGGGACGAGCGTCGCCCCACACGCCACCAGCACCGCCAACCCCACCACGACCCGTCGTCTCGTCACGGCGGCGGAACCTACCTCTGGCAGGTGGACGCCGGGTGACCGGATCAGGTCGTCAGGCCGTCCAGGGCGTGGCGGAGCTGGGGGACCCAGACGTCGGGGATGGTGACGGCGGAGTTGTGGGGCCCGGCGACCTCGTAGGACCGGCAGCCGGGGATGGCGGCGGCCAGGCCCCGCTGGCGGCGGGTGGGGACGGTGCGGTCGCGGGTGGTGATCACGGCGGCGGCGGGGACGTCGACGGCGCCGATCCAGCGGTTGGACCGGAACCGGCCCAGGGCGGCGCCGATGCGGAGCAGCGAGGGCGGGTCGCTGCGCAGCAGCTCCTGGCGGTACCAGGGGGCGTAGGGCCCGTCGGCGACCTTGCCGTCGACGGCCCGGACCATGCGGGCCCGGGCCGGGCCGGGAAAGGCGCTCACGGCCGGGGCGAGCCACACCTGGCCGCGGTACCAGAGGTCGCCCACGGGCCCGGTCTGGAAGTGGCGGGCCGTCGAGCACAGGACCAGCCCGGCGACCCTCTCCGGGTGGCGGTGCCACAGGGCCTGGGCCACGGCGCCGCCGAGCGAGTAGCCCACGACGACCGCCCGCCCGACCCCGAGGGCGTCGAGGACGGCGGCACAGTCGTCGGCCAGGTCCTCCAGCCGGGTGCGGCGGGGGGCGGGGCTCGACCGGCCGTGGCCCCGCAGGTCGGGGGCGATGACCCGGTGGTGCTCGGCCAGCGTCGGGTACGCCGGGGCGAAGGTGGTGTCGGCCGTGACCGTCCAGCCGTGGAGCAGCAGCAGGGGGGTGCGGTCGTCGGCGGGACCGTCGAGGTCGGCCCGCACGAAGACCCGGCCACCGTCGGGGAGGTCGACCGTGCGGCCCGGCGGCAGCCCCACCGGCGCGGCGATGTCGTCGGCGAGCTCGGTGGTCGGGCTGGTCATGCGGTCCTCATCGACGGCGTCATCGTCCTCGACAGACGTGTTCGTCCTGTCCTGGCCGGTGGCTTGGTCCCGGTCCACGTCGCCAGTCTGCCGCCGTGCTGTCCACGCAGGTCGACCTTCCGGCGCGGTCGTGGGTCACGGGCGGTCCACCACCGCGCAAGAAGGTCGACCGGCGCGAGGCGGCGCCGGTGCGGCGCCTGGTGCCGGGTTCCGGCGCGGTCGTGGGTCACGGGCGGTGCACCACCGCGCGGGAACGGCAGCGGTTCGGTTCCCGCGCGGTGGGGGGTCACCGGTGGTGCGCCACCGCGCCGGAAGGTCGACCGGTTGGGTGGCAGGCTCGGTCGATGGCGTCGGAGGAGGTGGTGCGGGCGGTGGCGCGGCACCGGCGGTGGGTCGAGCGGGTGCTGCCGGCCGGGTGGACGACCTGCACGTGGTGGGCTCGACGGCGCTCGGCGCCTACGTCCCGGGGCGGAGCGACATCGACGTCGTGGTGGCCCTCGATCGGCGGCTGACGAGGGGTGAGCTGGTCCGGCTGCGCCTGGCCCAGGTCGTGGCCTCCGTCCCGTGCGGCGTGTCCGGCGTCGTGCACCGGCGGTGGGCCTTTCCGGGCAACGTCAACGGGGTCTACGTCGTGACCGCCGACCTGGCCCGGCCGGTGGCCGAGATCGAGCCCGTCGCGGCCCACACGGGGATCTCGTTCACCGTCGGCCGGGCGTTCGACGTGAACCCGGTGATGTGGACCGTCCTCGCCGACCAGGGCGTGCCGGCGCCCCGGCCGCCCCGAGCGGAGACGGAAGCCTGGTGCCGAGACAACCTGCGCACGTTCTGGCGGGGCCTGGCCAGCCGCATGCGGGGCGGGCGGATCTCCCGTTCGCGCCTGGCCCAGGAGGTCCTCGGCGTGTCCCGCCCGTGGGTCACGGCCACGACCGGTGAGGTCGTCAGCAAGGAGGAGGCGGGGGAGCGGGCGCTCGTCTCCTTCGCCGACGAGTGGCACCCGCTCCTGCGCGAAGCCCTCGCCTGGCGCCGCCACCAACCGCCGCCCGACCGGTCGTTCGCCGACGCCCGCGTGCGGGCCGATCGCACGGCCGACTGGATCGACGAGGTCGGCGACGCCGTCCTGGTCAGGAGTGCTTGATCATGACGTGCTTGAGCTCGGTGTAGGCCTCGACGGCGTAGATCGACATGTCCTTGCCGTAGCCGGACTGCTTGAAGCCGCCGTGGGGCATCTCGCTGATGATCGGGATGTGGTCGTTGACCCAGACGGTGCCGAACCGGAGGCCGGCGGCCATGCGCATGGCCCGGCCCACGTCGCGGGTCCAGACCGAGGCGGCCAGGCCGTAGTCGACGTCGTTGGCCCACCGCAGCAGCGTCTCCTCGTCGGGTGCCCGCTGGACGGTGACGACGGGGCCGAACACCTCGCGCTGGGCGATCTCGGAGTCTTGGGCCACGTCGACGACCACCGTCGGCTCGTAGAAGAACCCGGCGCCGTCGCCGGCGGACCCGCCCACGGCGACCGAGGCGCCCGCCGAGACGGCGCGCGAGACCATGCCCGACACCCGGTCCCGCTGGGCGGCTGACACC
>DATHEV010000410.1:0-2765 GCA_035318405.1 Iamia sp. | reverse complement strand
ACCATGACGATGGTGGACAGCGGGACGAACCAGATGCGGGTGTAGCCGAACTGCTGGAAGGAGTCGGAGACCGATCCGGCCGGGCCCTGGTACTTCGTGTCGAGGTAGCCCTTGATCATCAGCCCCGTGCCCAGGGTGGCGATGAACGGGTTGACCCGGAGCTTGGTGATGATCAGCCCGTTGGCCAGGCCGACGAGGGCGGCCACGCCCAGGGCCAGGACCACGGCTTGGACCAGCCGGCCGTCGTCGCCCTTCATCTGGGTGGCGGCGACGAGGCTCGACCACGCCACGACGTAGCCCACCGACAGGTCGAGCGACCGGCACAGGATGACGAGCGTCTGCCCGATGGCCACGAAGCCCAGCAGGCTCATGCCCGTGAGCATCTTCACCCGGTTGGCCTGGGACCAGAGGTTGCCGCCGTCCCGCCGCACCAGCAGGTACCCGATGGCGAAGGTGGCGATCCAGGCCAGGAAGACGATGGCGGTGGTGCCCAGCTGGGCCCGGTGCGCCGGCGTCGGGGCGGGCTGGGGGGCCTCGGGGGCGACGGGCGGGAGCGTCGCGGTCACGGCGCCAGCACGTCCTCGAGGTGGCCGGTGGCCAGGGCCATCACGTCCTCCTCGGTGGTGCTCTCGCCACCCGGCAGCTCGCCGGCGATGCGGCCCTCGTGGAGCACGACGATGCGGTCGGCCATGCCGATGAGCTCGGGCAGCTCGGACGAGATCATGAGGATGGCGGCCCCGCCGGCGACCAGGTCGCGCATGACCTCGTAGATGGCCCGGCGGGCGCCGACGTCGATGCCGCGGGTCGGCTCGTCGAGCACGATCACGGACGGCTCGGTGGCCAGCCACTTGGCCAGCACCACCTTCTGCTGGTTGCCGCCGGAGAGGAAGCGGACCTCGGGGTCGCGGCTGCGCGCCACCAGCTGGACCGACTCGAGCACCTGGGGAATCGCCTTGGCCCGGCGCCGGGCCGAGCGGCCGAAGGCGCCGTCGAGCACGAGGCGGGTGTTGGCCGAGACCCGCTGGTTGAGGGCCAGGCCCTCGGCCTTGCGGTCCTCCGACACGAGGGCCACGCCGGCGCGGGCCGAGCGCGACGGGGACGGCCGGTGGACCCGGCCCCGGACCTCGACCGTGCCCCGGGTGAACGGGGCGACGCCGAAGGTGCCCAGCCCGATCTCGCTCCGGCCGCTGCCCTGGAGCCCGGCCAGGCCCACGATCTCGCCCGCCCGCACCTCGAGGTCGATGCCGTCGACGGTCTCGTTGCCGGCACCGACGAGCCGCACCATGACGTCGCCCACGGCCGTACCGGCGACCGGCGGCGGGAAGTACTGGCCCAGCTCGCGGCCGACCATGAGGCGCACCAGCTCGGCCCCGTCGATCGAGGCGGTGTCGACGGTGGTGACGAGGCGTCCGTCCTTGAGCACGGTGATGCGGTCGCTCAGGTCGAAGACCTCCCGCAGCCGGTGGGTCACGTAGAGGACGGCGACGTCGCGCTCGGCCAGGCGGCGGACCGGCCGGTAGAGCAGCTCGACCTCGGCGTCGGCCAGCGCCGCCGTCGGTTCGTCCATGGAGACGACCCGGGCGTCGGTCGACACCGCCTTGGCGATCTCGACCACCTGCTGGTCGGCGACGCTCAGGGTCCCGACCTTGGCGCGGGGCGACAGGCCGTGGACCCCGAGGTCGTCGAGCACGTCGGCGGTGCGACGGACCATGGCCCGCCCGTCGACGATGCCGAGGGCGCGGGGCTCGCGACCGAGGAAGACGTTCTCGGCCACCGTCCGCTCGGGCAGGAGGTTGAACTCCTGGAAGACGGTGGCGATGCCGGCCCGCTGGGCCTCCTGCGGGTGGGCGAAGGACACGGGACGGCCGTCGAGCTCGACGGTGCCGGTGTCGGCCTGGTGGACCCCGGCCAGGATCTTCATGAGGGTCGACTTGCCGGCCCCGTTCTCGCCCACGAGGGCATGGACCTCGCCGGCCCGCAGGTCGAGGCTGATGTCGTGGAGCACGGGCACGGCCGAGAACGACTTGCCCACGCCCCGCAGGGCCACGAGCGGCATCGCCTCGGGTGCGACCGGCGCGGCCGGCGTCGTGTCCTTGCTCAGGTCGGGCGTCATCGGCGGGCCCCCGCGCCGTTGCCGCCGACGGTGGCGGGCTCGGCGTCGGCCACCTCGACCCAACCCCCGCTGGCGGCCGAGGCCACCACCGCCTCGGCCAGGGCCGCGGCCCGGCGCCCGTCGGCGAAGGTGGGCAGCCCGTCGACCGCGGATCCGGCGATGGCCGCCGCGGTGTCGGCCACGAAGTGGGTGAAGCAGTCCTGGTAGCCCTGCGGGTGGCCGGCGGGGAGCGAGGAGTAGGGCGCGGCGGCGGGGCTGGCCGTGGCCGGGTCGCGCAGCAGGATCTGGTTGACCTCCAGGCCGCCGACCCAGAGCCGCTCGGGCTCCTCCTGGTCGAAGGCGATCGAGCCCTCGATCCCGGAGATCTCGATCGCCAGGCGGTTCTTGCGCCCGGGCGACACCTGGCTCATGACCGCCGTGCCCACCAGGCCGCCGGTGGCCTCGAACGAGAGGGTGGCGATGTCGTCGGTGGTGACCGGGCCCGAGGCCCGGTCGGCGATGGCGGTGACGAGACGGGCCGACAGCGCCGTGATCCGGGCCCCGGTGAGGAACTCGAGCAGGTCGCACCAGTGCGAGCCCACGTCGCCGAAGGCCCGGGTGGCGCCGCCCCGGTCGGGATCGACCCGCCAGCTGTCGTCGGTGGGGCGGGCCA
>DATHEV010000409.1:0-4777 GCA_035318405.1 Iamia sp. | reverse complement strand
CCCGGTACTGGGCCGCGTTGAGGCCCCAGTCGACGTCGGGCGCCTCCTCGTCGGGGGCGCCGGTGCCCTCCTGGCCCTCGTCAGAGGTGTCGGGGACGGTGGTCTCGGTGGAGCCGCCACCTTCGGTCGTCGTCGCGCCGTCGCCGGCCTCGGTCGTGGTCGAGCCGTCGTCGACCACGGTCGTGGAGCCGTCGTCGGCCGCCGTGGTGCCGGACCCGTCGGCGTCGGTCGTCGTCGTGGTGGCCTTGGCGTCGTCGTCGCCCCCGTCGTCGCCGCAGCCGGCCAGCGCGAGCAGGGCGGCGAGGGCGGGGACGGCGAGACAGCGGAGGGTCCGGGAGCGCATGCCGCATCCTCGCGCCCCAGGCCACCACCGGTAACGTCACGACCTCGTGCTGGCCGCCACCCTCCTCGCCCTCGGGTCGGCGCTCGTCCACGCGTCGTGGAACCTGCTGATCAAGACCAGCGAGGACCGGGCCGTGGCCGCCTGGGGGCAGTTCACCGCCGCCGCCCTCGTGGCCGGGCTCGGCCTCCTCGTGATCGGCGGGCCGGGGTGGGCGGCGCTGCCCTACCTGGCGGGGACGGCCGCGGTCCACCTCGTCTACATCGAGAGCCTGGTGGCGGCCTACACGCACGGCGACTTCTCACTCTCGTACCCGCTGGCCCGGGGCGGCGGGGCGGTGTGCGCCGCGGTGGGGAGCGCCCTCGTGCTCGACGACCGCCTCTCTGCGCTGGGCTGGGTCGCCATCGCGGTGGCGGGGTTCGGGCTCGTCGGCCTGCGGGGCCGCGGCGTGCCGATCGCCGACGATGTCGTGCTGGGCGAGGCCCCCGCCGTCACCACGGCCCGGGCCGAGGACCGGGCCCGCGACCGCGCCGGCGAGCGGGCCGCCCTCGGCTTCGCCCTGCTGACGGCGGTGTGCATCGCCACCTACACGATCATCGACTCGGCCGGCTCCCGCGCGGGCGACAGCGGCGTCGCCTACGGCCTGGCCTCGGTGGCCGTCTCCGGCACCGCGGTGTCCCTGTCCAACGCGGCCCGGGGGTCACGCCGGTCCCGCGCCGGGCTGCTGCTCACCGACTGGCATCGGCACCTGGCCGGCGGCGTGGGGACGCTCGTCGCCTACACGATGGTGCTCGTCGCCGTCCGCCAGGCCCCCGTGGGCTACGTGACCATGCTGCGGGAGTCGTCGGTGGTGATCGGCGCCCTCGTCGGGTGGCTGGTGCTGCGCGAGGGCCTGGGCGGCCGCCGGCTGATCGCCTCGGGCGTGATCCTCGCCGGGCTCATCCTGCTCGTCGTCGCCGGCGGCTGAGCGGCTACTGCTGGTAGCCCTCGACCGTGCCCTCGGGGCGCACCTGGGCCTCGTCGGGGTCCTGGCCGCTCGACCGCCGGGCCCGGCGCTGGCGCAGCAGATCCCAGCACTGGTCGAGCGCCACCTCGACCTCGCGGAGACGAGCGTGGTCGTCGTCGGTCAGGCCGCCGGGACCACCGCCCGCGGCCTGCTCGAGGCGGTGCTCCTCCTCGGCCAGCTCGTTGATCCGGCGGATGACCTCGGCATCGTCCATGGCGGTCAACCTATGTCGGCGGCGTCGTAGCGCGCCCGGGCGGCGATGACCGCGGGGCGGTGGGTGCGGCTCCAGCCCACCAGCGGGGCGATGGCCTCGAGCAGGCTGGCGCCGAGCGGGGTGAGCTCGTAGTCGACCCGAGGCGGCACGACGGGGTGGACGGTGCGGGTGACCAGGCCGTCGCGCTCGAGGTGCCGGAGGGTCCGGGTGAGCATCCGCTGGCTGATGCCGTCGATGTCGCGCTTGAGCTCGGTGAAGCGCCGGGTGCCCTCGCCCAGCAGCTCGACCACCAGCAGCGACCACTTGTCGCCGATGCGGTCGAGCAGGTCGCGCAGCCGGCAGGCGTCGGTCTGCTCGACGATCGAGCCACCGCTCAGACAGGCGCCGTCGGCTGCCTCGGTTCCCTCGGTGTGCCCCGGTTCTGTCGATGTGCCGTCTTCCATCGGCGCCCATGGTGACTCATGATGAGGTCAGTATCAAGGAGTAACCATCATGACTGCACCCGACATCGGCATCTTCCTCCCGACCATGGCCGACGCCGACGGCACGCCCGGCGACGTGGTCGCCGCCGCCCGCCAGATCGAGGACCTGGGCTTCGAGTCGGCCTGGGTCGTCGACCAGCTGGTGGCCGGGGCCGGCGCCCCGCTGGTCGACAGCGGCCTGGCCCTCGCCGCCGCGGCCGCCGTCACCGAGCGGGTGCGTCTGGCCTACGGCGTGGCCATCGTCCCGCTGCGCCCGACCGTGTGGCTGGCCAAGCAGGTCGCCAGTCTCCAGCACCTCTCCGGGGCCCGGGCCATCCTCGGCGTGGGCGCCGGCGGCGACCGCCACACCCTCTCGTGGGAGGCGGCCGGCGTCCCCGTGCGGGAGCGGGGCCGGCGTCTCGACGCCGCCCTGCGCGTCCTGCCGTCGCTCATCGCCGGCGAGGCGACGGTGCTGGCCGACGAGCCCGGCTCCCCCACCGTCCGGCTGGCCCCCGGCGTCGCGGTCCCGCCGCTGGTGATCGGGGGGATGTCGGCCGCGGCCGAGCGCCGGGTCGTCGAGCACGACGCCGAGTGGTTCCTGGTCCCGTTCGGGCCCGACGGGACGCGCCAGGCCCGCGATCGGATCGGCGAGCGGGCGGCGGCAGCCGGCAAGCCCCTGCCGCTCCTGACCGCCAGCACCATGCTGGCCATCGAGGGCGACCCGGCCCTCCCCTCCCCCGACGAGGTGCGGGCCCTGGTGGCCGATCCCCGGGGCCGGTTCGGCATGCCCGCCGACGCCGTGGACGACGTCGTCGTCCGGGGCGGCCCGGAGGTCGCCGCCGCCCACCTCGCCTCGCTCGCCGAGGCCGGCGCCCACCGCGTCGTCGTCACCATCGCCGCCGGCGACTGGCACCGCCAGGTCGACCTCCTCGCCGAGGCCGTCGCGCTGCTCTGAAGGTCGTTCCGTGTGCGGGTTCGACCGTTTGCGGCATCAACCCGCACACAGAACGACAGGGTCAGGCCTCCGACGAGTACTGCTTGCGGAGCTCGTGCTTGGGGATCTTGCCGCTGGCGTTGCGGGGGATGGCGTCGACGACCTCGAGCCGCTCGGGGAGGGCCTGGGTGCGCAGGCCCTTCTCCTTCAGGTGGTCGACCATCTCCAGGAACGACAGCGGCTCGCCGCCCTCGGGTCCGGAGACGACGGCGCACACCATCTCGCCCCGGTCGGCGTCGGGCAGGCCGATCACGGCCACGTCGGCGACCTTCGGGTGCTCGTAGAGGAGGTTCTCGACCTCGGCGGCGGACACGTTCTCGCCCTTGCGGATGATCACGTCCTTGACCCGGCCGGTGATGCGGACGTAGCCGTCGGGGTCGATGACACCGAGGTCGCCGGTGCGGAACCAGCCGTCGTCGTCGAAGGCCTCGGCGTCGAGCGTGGCGTCGAGGTAGCCCCGCATCATCTGGGGTGCCTTGGCGCGCAGCTCGCCCTCCTCGCCGGGGCCGACCTCGTCGCCGTCGAGGCTCACGGCCCGCAGCAGCACGCCGGGCATGGGCCGGCCCTCGGTGGTGGCCAGCTTGTCGTCGGGGTCGAGCGCCGAGCCCATGGTCAAGATGGGTGCCTCGGTGAGGCCCCAGCCCGACACGATGCCCAGCCCCCCCAGCTCGTCCTGGACCTCGCCGTGCAGGGCCGGCGGCTTGGGGGCGCCGCCGCCGGGGCACAGCCGCAGGCTGGGGAAGATCTTGACGTCGGGCGTGGCCCGCTGGGCGGCCAGGTAGGCCATGTGGAAGAACGTGGCCGAGCCGGCGAGGGTCACGTCGGCCTTCGACGCCAGGTCGGGCGTGGCCTTCGGGTCGAAGGCCTCGGTGATGACGTTGACCAGGCCGTACATGAGGCTCGACGCCAGCCAGATCGGGCCGGCGATGTGGGTGACCGGGAAGGCCATGAGGTTCTTGTCGCCCTCGCGGCACAGCATGCGGTCGCACATGCCCCGGGCGGTGAGGATCAGGTCGCCGTCGCTGTGGCGGGCGCCCTTCGGGTCGGCGGTGGTGCCCGACGTGTAGAAGAGCCAGGTGCCGGGTTCGTCGGCCCGGGTGGCGGGCGGCTCGGGCGGGGGCGGCAGGGTGCTGGGATCGCCGTCGGGCAACGTGCTCGACGCCACCAGGACCCGGGGCGGGTTCGGGTTCTCCTCGGCGATGCGCTCGGCCATGGCCTCGTAGTCGAAGCCCCGCCACTCGCCCGGCACGATCAGCAGCGAGGCCTCGGCCTGGCGGGTGACGAAGCCGACCTCGCGGTCGCGGTAGATCGGGATGATCGGGTTCTGCACGGCCCCGATCCGGGCCAGGGCGGCGATCAGGACGAGCGATCCGTGCCACGTGGGCAGCACCCACGACACCACGTCACCCTCGCCCACGCCCTCGGCCACCAGCCCGGCGGCCACGGTCTCGGCCGATGCCCGGTACTCGCCGAAGGTGACGGACTGCCCCGACTCGTCGATGGTCATCACCGCATCGGGGGTCGCCTCCGCCCGCGCCTCGACCAGCTCCCACAGGTTCCGTCCCTCGAGCATCGATCCTCCGTGTGCGCTGGTTCCTGACGACCCGTCAGGTTAGGTCACAGGCCTTCGAGGAGCCGGACCAGCTCCGAGCGCACGGCCTCGTCGCCGGCGGGATCGGCCGGACCCCGGATCTGGGTCACCGCCGCGCCGCGCCGGATCGTCAGCAGCACGGACGGCTCGTCTCCATAGGTGTAGAGGATC
>DATHEV010000408.1:0-5820 GCA_035318405.1 Iamia sp. | reverse complement strand
AGCCGCCAGGCGAGGCGACCCAGAGAGCACGGCGTCTTCTCTGCGAGGCCCTGCCGAGCAGATGGGTCACCGCGACACGGGCGATCACCCGCATGAGGATCAGGGCCTACAGCGTGTTCGAGGGGATCGTGTACCACTGCGCGGTGCTGGACCGGTCGCACCCGTGCCGGCCCACGCTGGAGGTGGAGGCGGTGCTGCGCGCCGGCGACGCCGACGAGGGGCCGATCCTGCTGCCCCTGGCCGAGTACGTCCTGATGGCCGGCGGCCGCGAGGTGGCCCGCCCCTGCGTCGACCAGCTGGCGGCCCGGGGCCGGATCGTCTCCTTCCTCGGCGTCGACCACGTCGCCTTCCCGACCTGGACACCGGTCGACATCTCCCCGCCGGGGACGCCGACGGGCTGAGGGCTGCGGCTGCGGCGGCGGCGGCGGCTGCGGCTGCGGCTGCGGCGAGGCCGGTCCCGCCGGGGCCCACCCGTACACTCGGCCCACCCGGACGAGGCCGCGGCGGCGTCGGGTCCGGCTCCGGAGGTACGACCACGATGGACTGCAGAGCGTGCGGAGCACCGGTGCCCGAGGGGGCCCCGAGCTGCGAGCGGTGCGCGACCCCTGTGGCCCGCCCTCCGGCCGACCCCGCCCCCTGGACCGGACCTCCGTCGGGGTCGTCGTGGACGCCGCCCCCGGCTGGTCCGACGTGGTCCCCTCCGCCCGTGCCGCCGCAGCCCGGTCAGCCCTGGTCGCCGTCGCCCCCGGCGCCGCCACCCGGTCCGCAGTGGTCGCCGCCGCCCGAGGGGATGTGGGCCCCACCGGGATCGCCGGCGCACACGACCGGCCCGATCGCTGCGCCCGCCGACACCGGCGGATGGGTCGCCCCCGGGCCACCGCCCGGCTGGGGGCCACCGCCCGGCTCGGGCGCGCCGCCGGGCTGGGGGCCACCGCCCGGCTCGGGCGCGCCACCGGGCTGGGGACCGCCGACCGGGTCACCGCCGGGCGGCCAGCCGTGGCCCGGGCCCGCCGCCCCCGCGGCCCCCCGGAAGGGCCGCCGGAGGGTGGGCCTGGCGATCGCCGGCGTCGGCGTCGTCGCCCTCCTCACCGTGGGAGCCGTCGCCGTCCAGGCCCTCGTCGGGGGGCGGGACGGCGGGGCCAGCAGTCCCGAGGCCGCCGTCGCCGGGCTGGTCGACGCCGTCGCCGCCGAGGACCCGGTGGCCGCGGTCGCCGCCCTGGCCCCCGACGAGGTGCGGTCGCTGGGCGACCTGATCACCGAGATCGAGGACCGAGCCCAGGACGAGGGCCTGGCGCCGGAGGGCGACACCTTCGCCGGCATCGATCTCACCGCCGAGGACATGGAATACGAGGTCGACGAGCTGGGCGATGGCGTCGCTCGGGTCACGATCACCGACGGGACGCTCGGCTACTCCTTCGACCCCGACCGGCTGAGCGAGCGGAGCCGGCGCCTCGTCGACGCCGAGGACTCCGAGGGCGAGCTCGACATCAGCGACGAGGGCGAGGACTTCGGCGAGGACGCCTTCCTCGTCGCCGTCCGCCGCGGTGGTGGCTGGTACGTGAGCCTCGCCTACACCATGGCGGAGTACATGGTGGACGGCCTCGACCTGCCCGAGGCCGACTTCGACGCCCAGCCCGACCTGCGGGACCCGGCCCCCGACCCCGAGGCCGCCGTGGTCGACCTGGTGGAGGCGCTGGGCCAGGGCGACGCCCGTGAGATCGCCGCCGGCCTCCCCGAGGACGAGTGGCAGGTGCTCGTCCCCTACGAGGAGGCCCTCTCCGAGCTGCTGGAGGGGCCCGACGGCGAAGGCCTCGAGGCCGACCTGGAGGTCACCGAGGCCGACCTCGACGTCCAGGACCTGGGCGACGGGGCCCGTCGGGTGAAGATCCTCGGCGCCGAGGGGACCGTCGAGGGCTACGACGGCGAGGAGATCGAGTGGGAGCTCGACGGCTGGTGCTTCCGCACCGCCGGCGACGAGGACCTGTGGGACGAGCTCTGCGACCTCGTGGAGGGCTCGTACCTGGCCCGGACCGTGCAGGACGAGACGCCGTCGGTCGTCGTCGTCGAGGAACGGGGTGGCTGGGTCGTGAGCCCGGTGCGCACGGTGCTCGACTCGGTGCGCCAGGCCCTGCCCGGCCTCGACCACGACATCATCGTCACCATGCTGGGTCGGCCCGACCTGGTCGCACCGGACGACGAAGCGCCCTTCGGCGAGGCGTTCGAGGTCGAGCTGGGCTCCGCCGGTGTGGCCACCCGGACGGTCACGGCGGCGCGCGATGCCGAGCTGATCGTCACCGTGGACGACAGCACCTGGTGGTCCCTGGTCGACGAGGACGGCGACGAGGTCGACTACGGCGACGACGGCTACCTCGTGGAGGAGGGCGGCCAGTACCTCCTCGTCCTCCAGCGCGAGGAGCGGGCCGGCGCCGCCCCGGTGACCGTGACGCTGGGCCAGGTCGTCCATCAGGACCTGGGCGGGGTGTCGCTGTCGGGCACGGTGAACGGCACCCTCGAGGCCGCCGGGCCGGTGCGGCGCTACACCTTCACGCTCGACCGGGAGGTCACGGCCGAGATCGAGGTGGACGGCGCCGCCTACGTCGAGATCTACGAGGACGGCGAGTACGTGTGCGAGGGCGGCGACGTGTGCGACTTCTTCCTCGGGTCCGAGTACAGCCTCGTGATGAGCGGCGAGGGGAACCCGCAGCCCGGCGAGGAGGTCGACGTGTCGGTGTCGTTCACCCCCGTCGAGCCTCCGCCTCCCGGCACCGCGCTCGACGCCACCATCGACGGCGAGCCGGCGGTGAACGGCGAGCTCGAGGGCGGCGAGTCGGCCTTCCACGACATCCTCATCCCCGCCGGCGCCGCCGTCGTGGTCTCGGTGGTGTCCGACGTGGAGGACGAGGACTTCGACGCCTACGTCGAGGACGAGGAGTTCACCGACAGCGGGGACGAGGAGTTCGTGCTCGAGGGTCCCCTCGACGCCGAGCTCGAGGTCTACCTCTACTCCGAGGGACCGGCCGGCTACGTCGTCCTGCTCAGCCCGGCCTGACCCCATCGCGAGCGCCGCCCGGCGGAGCCGCAGGTCGACAGTGTGAACATCCGGTGACGGAGGGTCATCCATCGCGGGCAGCCTCTGCGACGAGGCCCTACGATGCCGCCCGTCGACCTCGGGGTCACCAGGGTCGACGACATCACATCTGAAGGGACACAGATACATGCGAGACAAGAGGGTGCTCATGCGCCTCTTCGCCCTGCTGTTCGCCTTCGTCCTCGTCGCAGCAGCTTGCGGTGACGACGACGATGGCGGCGACGAGGCCAGCGACACCACCGAGCAGGACTCCGGCGAGACCACGGAGGGAGACGGTGGGGATACCACCGCTCCTCCCGAAGGCGAGGGCACGCTCGAAGGTTGGAAGGGCACCACGCCCCTCCCCGAGACGACCCCTGAGGTCGAGGCCTTCCAGGAGCGGATGCTCACGGCGGATCCAGACCTCCAGGACTTCAACTACGGCCCGGAGTCGTACGACGCCGCGATCGTGATCGCCCTGGCGGCCCAGATCGCCCAGGACGACGGCAGCGCTCACGCCGCCGAGATCGTCGGCGTGACGACCGAGGGCGAGAAGTGCACGACCTACGCCGACTGCATGACGATCGTGGGGGCCGGCGGCGACGTCGACTTCGACGGCATCTCCGGCCCGCTGGAGTTCTCCGGCAACGGCGAGCCCACCATCGGCTCGTACGGCGTGCTCCAGTTCGGTGCGGACAACCGCATCGACGAGGAGTCGACCACGTTCAAGACCATCGAGGCTCCGCCCGAGGTCGCCGACATCCCCTTGTCGGAGACCGAGGTCGACCGGCCCGGCGACGGGGTGCTGACCTTCGGCACGCTGCTGCCGGAGACCGGCAGCCTCGCCTTCCTCGGCCCGCCCGAGGTCGCTGGCGTGAACGTCGCCATCGAGGAGATCAACGCCGCGGGTGGCTACAACGGCCAGGACGTGGCGCTGAGCCTCTCGGACTCCGGTGACACCACCACCGACATCGCCAGCCAGTCGGTCGACCGGCTGCTGTCGGAGAACGTCGACGCCATCATCGGTGCCGCCTCGTCCGGCGTCACCCTGACCGTCATCGACGCGGTGGTCAACGCCGGCGTGACCATGTTCTCGCCGGCCAACACCTCCAAGGAGCTGAGCGACTACGCCGACAAGGGCCTGTACTTCCGCAACGCCCCGTCGGACATCCTCCAGGGTGCCGTGCTGGCCGAGGTCATCGCTGAGGACAGCAACTCGACCATCGCCATCATCAACCTGGACGACTCGTACGGCAACGGCCTGGCCGAGGACCTGAAGGCATCGTTCGAGGAGGGTGGTGGCGAGGTCCTCGCCACCGTGCCCTACTCCCCCGATGCCCAGACCTTCGAGTCGGAGGTGAACGAGATCGTCGCCACCGACCCCGACGCCATCGTCATCGCCGGCTTCGAGGAGTCCGCCCGCATCGTGTCAGAGCTCATCAAGCAGGGCTACGGCCCGAACACGATCCCGATCTACGGGACCGACGGCAACATGGGCAACGCCACCGGCGAGGAGTTCGAGGCCGGGGGCTGATCTCAGCCTCCCGCTTCACCTGAGCTGACGAGCGGCCCCCGGCACCCGCCGGGGGCCGCTCCGCGTCCCGGCCGCAGTCCGCCCGCCGCGGTCTGGGGCCCGATCGATCGACGCCCCCCCCCGGCGCCGGCCCCGGCTGCCATCCGGTCCTCGTCACCCGCCGCCCCGACACCCCGCCCGGCGCGTGTCACCCCTGCCGCCGTCCCGGCCCCGACCTACCTCGACATACCTCGACCAACCATCCAGGAGGCGTCGGGCGTCGATTCGCTGGCGATTCGACGCCCGACGCACTTCCAGGCGGGTGCTGGAGGTCGGGCGGGCTTGGCAGGGGCGGTGGCCAGGGTGGGGGTTTCGCTGTCGGACCCTCCTGGCATGATCAGCCCACGGCGCCCGATGAGGCGGCGGATGGCGGCGCTGCGGCCGACGGATCCCCGACCGCCTCATCCTCGCGGAGCACGACATGCCGCCCGCCTTCGACCCCGAGCCCGACGGCCACGGCCCCGACTGGCCGAACTGGACGCCCCAGATGGTCCGCTTCCGACCACCGGACCTGGGCAACTCGGCGACCTTCTGGCTGCGCTGCGTCGCCGGGCTGTCCCCTCGCGACCGCCTCCGCCTCCACGTCGAGCGGGAGGACATGCTCCGCCGCCTGTGGGCGATCGACCGATCGATGGTGGCCACCGCCGAGGAGCGCCTCGAGCTGCTCGCGGACCTCGCCCTGCACCGGGATCTCCTGTACCCCCGGATCCCCTGGCCACGGGGCCGCCGCCCCCCGGACCACCGCCACCCGAGTCTCCCCCCGGCAGCCGAGGGATCGGTGCCGATCATCGGCGCCGTCCTCCGCCACACCTGCCTCCAGATCCTCGCCCGCCATGGCACCCTGCGGCTGATCGAGATCCACGGCTGGCTCCATCGCTACGGCTACGTCGTCGCCCACCACCACCCGGTCAAGGCCCTCGCCGACGCCTTGGGCCACGAGCACGACTGCCACCGTGCGTTCAGGGTCGACCGGGGCATCTACCGGCTCGACCACCGCCACAAGCCACCCGACGCAGAACCCCTCGGGCCTGCGCCGGGTGGCGACGACCCGACGGTCATCGTCGACCCGCTGACCGACCCCCCGCCCGCCGACACCCCCGGCACCCCCGGCACCCCCGGCTCAAGGGGCGAGCGGCTCGAGGAAGTAGGCGATCGTCAGATTGCCCTTGGGGTTGTTGGG